>JBCBCH010000291.1:0-4076 GCA_038530835.1 Bacteroidota bacterium
CCATACGTATTGTTGAAGGGGAGTTAGAGTTAAGCTTAAATGGGCGTAATGCCCCAGAGCTTCACGTTTCCAGGGAATACAGCAATATGCTGGAAGGATACAAGAACGCTAAAGAGAAGTCCAAATCCCAAAAGGATACCGTACTCTTTATTAAACAGAAGTTGGACGCTGCAAAATGGTTCATTGATGCGATAAAGCAAAGACAGCAAACGCTGTATATTACGATGAACACCATTATGCAATACCAAAAAGACTACTTTTTGACCGGGGACGAGCGTAAATTACGTCCTATGATTTTGAAGGATATCGCCGACCAAATTGGAATGGATGTTTCCACTGTATCTCGGGTAGCCAACAGTAAGTATGTTGATACTCCTTACGGGACCAAACTCATTAAGGAGTTTTTCTCGGAAGCGATGAAAAACGAGCAAGGTGAGGACGTATCCACACGCGAAATCAAAAAGATTTTGGAAACGGTTATTGGAGAAGAGGAAAAGAAAAAGCCGCTTACCGATGACAAATTGGCTAAAATTTTGAAAGAAAGGGGGTATCCCATTGCGAGAAGAACCGTGGCAAAGTACCGGGAACAATTGGGTATCCCTGTAGCGCGCCTCCGAAAACAAATCTAATGCGCCACCTTCTCCATTTGATTTCCTACATTTTCCATCCCCTTTTTGTGCCTATTGGAGGAACGGTTATGTACTTTCTGATTACCCCAAAGTACAGTTCACTTGAAATACAAAGCGGGAATATTCTCCCTATTTTCATCCTGACGGTAATCATCCCCATTATTTTCTTTTTGATTCTAAAGAACTTGGGGGTCATTCATTCCATCTTTCTACCGACCCTAAAAGAACGAAAGTACCCGCTTTACATCCAGGCCATTCTATTGTTTTTGATTTTATACAAGGTCATTCCCAATAACTTTGTCCCCGAACTATTCTACTTCTTTTTAGGACTGCTTGCGGCTACCGGAGCAACACTCCTTCTGCTCTTTTTGAGGATAAAAACCAGTATTCACCTTTTAGGGATGGGCAGCATTTTAATGTTCATGATTGGCCTCAGCATTCATTTTGAAATCAATATCACCTTGGCAATAAGCGTCTTTACGCTCTTTACAGGATTGGTTGCTACATCAAGACTCTATGTAAAGGCACACAGTAAATCCGAATTGTTTATTGGGCTTTTGCTGGGTATCTTCTCCCAGCTTATCATTCTAAGATATTGGTTATAGGATGTAGAACATGATACCTACGCGGAGTACCCTAAAGTTGATTTCAGTTCCATCCCCAGTTTGAATACCCTCCTTTAGCAATCGATTTAACCCATAATAGGCATGAAGATTTAAGGTGTTGTAGCCAAAATTTACCGTTACCCCATATTGAAATGGCTCAATATCATCGTTCGAAAAGGCTTCACTTCCCAAATCATCTACAAATTTGGACCGCCCCGAGAACACATAACCCAATCGTAAACCTGTGTATAAACGCCAAAATTTGTATTCCGTGGCGTTTGAGGTGCGCCATCGGAGCTGTATGGGCATTTCAACCGTGTGGGTTTCCAGTTTGTTTCGCTTAAAATCATCGGAGGATACTACGGTATAATTTAAACCCATTTCACCTTCGGTAACCCTGACATTATTATAAAACGAATTCGCGGCATATCCTAAACCTATGCCCAGTCCTATGTTGCGTCCCTGGTTCAACGGAATGTCCTTGATAAAACCCATTTGCAAACTATAAGACAAACTATTTTGCCCTACATCATCAGGCTTATTCAATAAAAAATTGATTCCAGTGCCGAAGTAAAACTGGTCCTCTAGGTACTTATCGTCCACAACAGACAGATTGATTTGATCCACCTCCTGGGCCATAGTCAAGCTTGACATTAAAACAAAACCAATCTTCAATAACTTCATAGTTCCAAAAGGTTTAGCAACAAAAAAACGCCCCAAAATGGAGCGTTTATTTGATTTTGAGTATTGTACTACTTCAAGTTATTGAAAGCGTCCCCGTCGTAAGTTGTATAATTTACTTTAAGGGCATTTACTTTTCTCAACTCTTGCTTTATGTCTGCGATAAGCCCCATATTGGCATTCTTATCTACTTTTAAAGCGGTAGTCAAAACGTTTTGAAGCTCTGGCGGTTTTTTGGCTCTTTCTGCCAAAATATAAGAACCTACCTCATCTACGTTGGCGAACTTGTCGTTCAACTGGATTTTAGGTTCGGTACCAAACACCTTTGCATACTCTTGGGTAGGTTTACCTATATAAATATAAATAACCCTATCCTTCTTTTCCAACTTCTTGATTTCAGTCGCATTTGGAAGCGTATTTTCAACCAACAAAGAACTATCCTTCATTGTGGTTACAGTCATAAAGAAAAACAACAACATAAAAACGATGTCAGGCAAAGAAGCCGTAGATACCGCTGGCAAGTCTCCATCTTTCTTTTTTGCAAATTTTGCCATGAATACTTATTTTAATTTGTTGATGTTTCTGCTTCCGAGAGCTTTTGTGGGAACATGTCCTGAACGCGCTTCACCTTATCCTTCAATTCGTCACGAACATTTGACGGTGTTTCAGGATTCAGATATTCACTTTCCATATCCGTAAAATCTCTCTTGTATAAATTCTGTGCTTCACGATTACGGAGTTCGTTGTACGCACCAACCAATTCGTTTTGAACGGTAATGTAAATGCTGTACTTCGTCTCTCTGTCATTTTTCAATGAAATAATCGCTTTCGACGGATTATCCGATGAAGAAGGGTCTTTTTTCCCCTTGCAATAATTACAGCTGCCATCAGCTCCATTTTCCAAAAATCCAATGGCGGCGGCTCTCAAATCCTTCAAATTCATCAACTCATCTTCTACCAACAGTTGTCCATTCTTGTTGATGTTAACTGTAAAGATGTTTTTCTGTTTGATAATAACGTCCTCATCTGGCGGCTCCATCGGCGGCAACATACGGTCTAATCCAGCATCAGTTTCAATGGTTGTGGTAACCAAGAAAAAGATGAGGAGAAGGAACGCAATGTCTGCCATCGACCCCGCATTTACCTCAGGTGCTCCTTTTCTTCTAGGCATCTTCTCTTACATTTTTATTTAACAAACATTTTCTTCAATCCGGGTACTACCATAAGTACCACAGCAACAGCAGTCAATATGAAAAACACATTTAGTCCCATCCCAACATTCTTCACGGTACCTTCGGTGGTTTCAATTCCTCTTCCGGCCATTTCCGTTACAACGGCTTCATTCCCTGAAGAAAGTCCATATGAAACTGCTACGATTATGGCTAATCCGCCCAGAGCGAACAATGCTTTCTTGATACTCCCTGGAGTGGAAATCAGTTTTTTCAAACCAAAGAAAACAGTTGTTACCACAGCGACAGCCAAAAGGATGTACATTACTGCAAACATAGCGCCCATTGCGCCACTATTAATTGCTTCGGGATCTTCGGCATCTGGTAAAGCAAACCAGAGTCCAGCCGCAATCAACCCAATGGCAATCAATGCTATTTTAATAATCTTGTTCATAATTATCGATAGTTTTTAGGTTGGTCAATTATTTTTTGTGTGCCGCCAACATATCAATTAAAGAAATAGAAGAATCTTCCATGTCATTAACGATACTATCGATTTTTGCGATGATGTAGTTGTAAAAGATTTGAAGGATAATCGCTGTGATAAGACCGAATACCGTAGTCAAAAGTGCTACCTGGATATCACCTGCAATCAAAGATGCACTCAAGTTACCTACTGCTGCAATCTTTTGGAAAGCCGCAATCATACCGATTACCGTTCCCATGAACCCAAGCATGGGTGCAATCGCGATAAACAATGATAACCAAGATACGTTTTTCTCCAACTGTCCCATTTGAACTCCCCCGTAAGCCACAACAGCTTTTTCAGCAGATTCCAAACCTTCACCTGCACGGTCAAGACCTTGGTAGAAAATAGATGCTACAGGTCCCTTGGTGTTTCGGCAAACTTCTTTTGCCGCCTCTACTCCACCCGAAGCCAAAGCGTCTTCAACTTGTTGCTTCAACTTTGCAGAATTGGTACTGGCCAAATT
>JBCBCH010000292.1:0-4056 GCA_038530835.1 Bacteroidota bacterium
GGCATCCTTCATTGCCGAAAAACGAACCAAAGAAATCGGAATACGAAAAGTGCTTGGTGCTTCGATCACAAACCTGTTTAAGATGCTTTCCGGAGATTTTACTGCGCTGGTATTTTTATCCGGCTTGGTAGCCATTCCCATAGCATATTATTTAATGAGCCGTTGGTTGGACAGCTATACCTATCGCATTGGAATTCCTTGGTGGGTATTTGGGGTTGCTATCGTTGGGGTATTGCTTATTGCATTATGCAGCGTAAGCTTTCAAATCATTCGAGTCTCCAGGCAAAATCCAATCAATAGTTTGAGAGTGGAATAGGTCTTCCGGGAAAATCTTTAGTAAGAATCCTTAATTGAGCATCATTACCGTTTGCTTGTTTTATGACCCAGGTTCTACTACTATTCCATTGGAGCTGTTTCCCCGACTTGATCGTTCAAGCGTTGCTCGTACGCTGCCAAGGTACCCCATATCGCGAAAAATTGGTCCGCCGTGTTCTCATTGAGGTCGGTATTGATAAAAAGTAGTTTTCCAATCTTGGTTTTGGGATTAAAAAACATAAAAGACGATACCCCTGGGTCGCCTCCGGTATGACCCATTTGCCCATTGGGGGTATGCCCCATAAAAAGGCCGCTGTTGTATTCATCGTCAAAAGCCCTATCGGTATCCCTTCCTTCCTTAAAATTACTTTCGGAAAGGAATTCAGAAAAGAAAAGGGTATAGCGCTCTTTGGATAACAGTTGCCCTTCTCCTGAATATCCCCTTATGATTTCGGTCAAATATTTGGCTTTGTCCTCGACCGAGGTGATGAGCCCTCCATCGGGATATGTAATCAAGGTATAGTCTGGTATCTGTCTACCGTCATCGGTAAAAAGTTGGGTAAGCATGGTAGTATCCAGCGCATCAGCATTCCAGCCTGATGACGTCATGCCCAAAGGAGTCAAAATATGTGTTTTGGTAAAATCAGCATAAGAGGTTTTAGTAACCCTTTCTACAATATAGGCTGCCAAAGTAGCCCCGACATTGGTGTATTCATAGAATTGCCCTGGCTTTTGTTTCAAAAAATGAATGGGTTGATACCACTCACCCTCTTGGGACAAAAAGTTTTCCAAGTAAGCGCCCATATCCATGTTTGCTGAAGGAGGGTTGAATCCATCCACTCTTGGCATGGATTGCACAATCACGGTATCAGCAGCATTTTTTAGAATGTAGGACGTCATATCATACAAATCACCATCTTGAATGGATGAGGTATGGGTTGCTAGCTGTTTGATGGTGATGGTATCCTCTGGATGAAAAGGATTGATGACTTCAAAAGGCAAATAATTGTTCACGGGGTCATCCAGCTTTAGTTTTCCCATTTCTTGGGCTTTCAACAAAGAAATACCAATTAGGGTTTTGGATACGGACGCAATGTTTTGAAGGGAATGTTTGGTATAGGCTTTTGTGCTGTCCAAGGTCGCGTAGCCAAATCCTTCGGAGTAAAGCTTGCTATCTGCATTTACAATAGCAACTCCAAAGCCCTTGATGCCACCTTGTTCGTGTATCGCGTTCAACGTACTTGATAGGGAGTCTCGTAAAGCTTCAATAGCTGAATTGGGGGAGGTGTTGGTTTCCTTCTTGCACGAAAAAAGGACAATACTCAACACGATAAGATAGGGCAGTTGTTTCATGAATATTTTATTTCTTAAGATGATTTATTCAGTTCCGTTTTGCAAATGGAAAGGATTTCGGCAATGTATGCCTGAAGCTTTTCCTGATAATCAACTCTGAGCGTTTCGAGCCAGGTTTTCGAAATCAACAAGCCCAAGTAGGTGTCATTTTCAATAAGTTTTTGAATGGGCTCGTCGAGGTTGTTGTTGGTATCAGAAATGTCCAATGCCTTTCGTTGTATTTCGTGAATGATGGCTGGAGCGACATCTGCCGAGATGTTGTTCATTTCCATTAAATAGTTCATGGATTCGTCGTGATCTTCAAAACCGGAATCAATATCTGCCGCGAATTGCGATAAAACCCGTTTTAGGGCATCACTTTTTAGAATATCAATCTTACCTGAACTCACTATGGCATCATAGGTGCCAGTCACAAATTGGGCGTTCCACCACGATTTGGCCCCGGAAGCCACCCAGAACCGAATGGAGTCTTTGTTGATGGTCTTTTGGTCCGATTGCATGGCCGCAATCAAGGACTTGCTCATGGCAATCATGTCTTTTTCTTTGCTAATGGCGGTTTCAATTCGGATGCTATTCTCTTCAAAATCCTCAATGAGCGCCAAGAGCAACCGTTTTTCTTCGGCGCTTTCTTTTTGGGCCTCGTTCCAATTGTTGATTTGCAGTGCAATCAAAATACCGATGACGACCAAGACCACCTCTCCCACAACATAAAGCAAATATTTGCTGAATCGATTCTCTTTCAGCAGTTGACGCCGAATTTTTCCAAAAATTTTTGACATAGGAATGGTGTTGCAAATAGTAAAGCACGATCAAAGTGTTCGCTATGTTCTAAAGATAGGGTATTGTGGATTTTTTAGGATGGGGAAATGGAAAAGAAGGTTTAGCCGGTATTATTGAAGTTTTGTGCTAAGATTTCACTCGTTTTTGGCCTTTACATATTTGACACCCCTAACTATAAAATAGATTGCAATCCCTATTTGCAGCAAGGTATAACCAACCTTAAACCAAGCCACTTCAGGTCTTGTTTTCGTTTCATCAATGTACCCGATAAGACTTGGAATTAAATAGAAAAGGGTAAAAAGAAGTAACAGAATAGTAAGTACTCCAATTAGGATTTTTTTCATTGTTTTTTTGAACTTTTATTTCTCTAATGCTTCCCATTGGAGTTTGGGGGAGGTGGTGGCGGTGGAATTGATATGGATTTACCTTTCTTGGATTCTTGCACTTTCGATGTATCTATTTGTTCCAATATCTTAATATCATCAATAAGGAGATTACCATCATCACGATAGCCTAGAAAAAGACCAAATTCGATTTTTTCCTTTTTATCGACCAATAGATAATACATCACCAAAGGGTTGTTTGGTGTAGGTAACGTTCCATTAGGGATGGTGCTGATTTCAAGTGCTTCTGGGTTTTTATGGGCAAATGCACTGAGACGATTTAGCTTTTCCGTCAAGTTATCCTGTATTTTTCCTTCGTACCAAATGCTCAAGTCCTCGAATTTACCCTCCTTTAGGTATTCGATAAATGCCATGGATTTGGTATTGTAATCTTCATAGGATAATACCTTGGTTTCAGATTGGGAGAAACCAGCGTATAGAACAAATAAGAATGCGCTTTGTGCAATTAATTGTTTCATGTTCCATTGGGTTTTAGCGATGAATTCCATAGTGAACCGAATTTTGCCTATTCAAAAAAAACCTCTTCCAATTTTCCCTTTTTATGCGCCCGTACAAATTTCTTGGAACTTGGTTCCAACATGATGTTGTTCTTTTTGTTGGCGGCATAGTCCAAAAAAATCTTGGCGCCTTCCAGCTGTGACTCTCTTACATCTTCTTGTTCACTGTAGGTTTGGTCATCAATTTTGATGTTTTTCAGTAGCCTTCCCTTGTTTATTTTTTCGCTGAGAATGTAATTCATGACGGCAATCATATAAAAATACTGATGATTGGTTTTCGGATTCAACGAATTGTAAAAATCTCCAAAAACCGGAACATTTATGACGGTGTCTTTGTTATTCCAAAAATCAAAAATCTTGCAAGCGCTCACAAACTCTTTTGACCTAAAGTCTTTTGGGTTGTCGAAAATGTATTCCGTGGCATCAAACAACAGTTTTTCATACTGGTCAAATTCTGGATTGGTGTCGACCTTCATCAGCGCGAGTGCACCCGAGAACTGTGAATGACAAAGGAATGGAAGCGTAGTTAAGAAAAGTAATATTAGATGCTTTTGCATTTTTGGTTTGAGTTCTAGAATTACAGATACAAGTAAGTCTTTATTATTATGCAAAAATTAGTAAAAAAAGAATCTTTTTATATCTGTTCCGCTCCTTTTAGCAGCGTCTACAAAAAGATTCTTTTTTTACTAATTTTTGCATAATAATAA
>JBCBCH010000293.1:0-4040 GCA_038530835.1 Bacteroidota bacterium
TCAAAACCTTTGACCATTACAGTGGGCTCACCTACTTGAGTGGTGAAAAGCGTTCCTTTTACACCAATGATATCGCCAATATCGAGCAGTTTTTTGTAGACTTCATTGTAGAGTGTTTTATCCTCTCCAGGACAAATTTCATCCCTATTGAAGTAGACTTGGATGCGTCCTTCACTGTCTTGCAGCTCGGCAAAAGAAGCTTTCCCCTGAATTCTTCGAGACATCAATCTTCCGGCAATAATGACTTCCTTACCTTCTTCAAATTGTGCTTTTATCTCATCAGATTTGTGGTCTACGGGATAAAGCGCAGCAGGGTAGGGGTCAATGCCCAGCGCACGAAGTTTGTCAAGTTTGTCTCTACGAACGATTTCTTGTTCCGATAACTGCATGTGTTCAAAATTAAAGCGCAAAATTACACTTTTGCGCTTTAATTCTAATGGGCTTTCTCGGCGGATGCGTAATTCGGAACGTAGGGTTTCTCCATGACGATTTGAAGAATGTCCTCCTCCAAACTTTCAATTGGACTTTCCACGATTCGATTGCTTTCTTCTCCGGATTTAGAAAAGATAAAAGTGGGTACTTTGATGATGTTCAAGCCTTTCTCCTCACCGGTTGGACTTTTTTTATAGAATTCCCTTCTTCGGTCCAAAGCGACCATGGTCAGTTGTTCCATAGGGTAGTCGGCTTCCTTTAGGATTTTGATAAAACGCGGCACTTCACGTTTGCTATCGCCACACCAAGTGCCCAAGAATACGGTGATGTTGTATTTTTTCAGATTTTCTTTGAATGTTTTGGCCAAGTTGTCATCTACGGTATAACTTTCCATTTGAGAGGCAAACCAAGTATGGTAGGGGTCTTTCGAAAGCCCTTCCACGTTGATTTGACCTACCATAAAAGGTTGTTTTCCGTCAAGGGCAATCTCTTTGTTGTACTCTTGTGACCATACACCATAGGTCAAGGCAATCAGTCCCCAAGTCAAAATTGTTTTCATAAGATTACGGTTTATTGGGACCCAAATTGCAAATTGTAGCAAGGGATTTTGAAAAACAAACGGTGGAAATTGGGACTAGACCCTGGGTGGATTTTAGCTTTTGAAGCGTATTTGGATTTCTTCACGCGAACTGACCTCCAGCTTTTTATAGATGTTGTTGATGTGGGTTTTTACCGTGCTCACACTTACGAAAAGTTTATCAGCAATTTCTTTGTTCGTATGTTCTTGAAGAATATGGTCCACCACTTTTTGTTCCTGCTTGGTCAGTTGATTCAATGACTTTTCCAGCGCTCTCTTCCGAAGTAGGGTATTGCGTTTGAGCAAAATGTAATTCAAAATGAGGGACAGTACGAGAAACCCGATAATGAGCCATGTCCAGTTCCAACTGCTTTTTGAACCAAATGAAGCCAATTGTCTATCCGAGGATAGTTCCGCGGCATATTGTTGGGTGAAACTTGCCTCCGGATAGTCGCTTTCCAAGCGATTTTGTAATTCCGAATAATAAGGGTTGTCCAAAACGTCAGTTAAATAATATTCAAACGTTTCGCTGTTTCTTGTAGTGAGAAAATCGTAAATATAAAGCTCCACCAAAGGTTCGTTGCATTCCATCGCAAAGGCCTGCATGCGTGAAAACCATTTTTTTGAATTGAGTTTTTTACTGGTTTCACTAGGGAAATCCATAAAATCGAGCACCATTTGTTCCTTTAGGAGTTCCATTTCCAAAAGTAGACTCGAGCTTTTGTTGTTGGATTCAATGGAACAAAGTGATTGGTCTTCGAATGAGGTTGGGAATTGAACGGTATCGCGGTTATTGGCGATAAAAAGCACGCTTGAACTATCTTCACATTGTCCGTTGAAATGTCCCTTGTTTTCATCCTCCGAACAGCCTTCCAAATGAATGCGATACATGCGGTTTTGGTCCAATAAGTTATCACCTTCAAAAGCGAAGAAACCCGTAGAATCCACCACTGTGCTTCGAATGATTTGGTTCAGATAAATGCCAGAAGACTTTCTATAATCCTCCACAAGTGATAAGTACACCGGTTTTCCAACCTGTTCAGAAGAAACGTATCCTTCAAAACGGAATTGCGCATGGCTTTGTAAAAACAACCCCAAAAAGAAAGCGAGCAAATATGGTTTCATGAAGACTCAAGGTATGGGATTAAAATTAGGGATTTGGCGTAACATTTTTGGTTTTTCAACTACTGATAAGGTACATCAATCAAAGAAAAATGAGTTTTTGGAGAGTTTTATTGGCGATACTTTTCCCGCCATTATCAGTAATTGGAAAAGGTTGTGGTTCATTTGTTATTGTGTTACTTTTGACTTTATGCGGATGGGTTCCCGGCGTTATTGGGGCACTCGTTATCCTGAATAACACAAACTAAAAGCAACACATGAAAAAACTATCGCTTTGGGGATTGGTCCTCGTAGTATTGACCGTCCTTTCTTGCAATTTCACTGAAGAAATGACACTAAATGAGGATGGTTCAGGAAGAATGTCCATCAATTTTGACGGTTCCGAGCTCATGCAAATGGCTGGTGAAGAAATGAAGAGCACCAATGAGAAACCGGTGGATTCCATTATTTCGTTCAAGGACATGTTGGAAGAGAAAAAAGATAGCATCGCCCAACTTTCACCAGAAGAGCAGGAGAGACTCAAAAAGATTGAGCCTTTTAGCTTGCATATGATTATGAATCCAGAGTCGAAAGAAATGAAATTCGACTTGTTCAGTGAGTTTAAAAATGTGGCCGACGTCAATGATGCGTTCAATGCTTTTCAAAGCGCCAGTGTCTTGAATTCCCCAGGTGGTAATTCAGAGCAAAAGGCCAAAATGAATGCCCCAGAGCCCGCAACTAAAGTAAACTACAATTTCAAGGGTAGCACGTTTTCTCGTTCCTCTGAAATTATTGACCAAGCGCTTTTTCAACAAGGGTTGGATAGCTTGCAGGGGGCCGAGATGTTTCTCTCTGGCTCCACATATACCCTAAAATACCATTTTCCCAAAAGAGTTAAATCCGTGAGTGCTGAAGATGCAACTTTTAGCGCTGATGGCAAGACCATGATTTACGAAGTGAAGTTCATGGATTTGATGAAAGACCCTTCCATTCTAGACCTTGAAGTAGAGCTGGAAGATTAAAATCCCGTTTAAGACTTCACTATCTTTGTAGCATGAACAAAGAAGTGTTGCTCAAGGAGCTGGGACATAAGGATTATAAATCCACTTGGGACTATCAAGAGGAGCTCTTTCAGGAAATTGTAGACCTCAAAATCAAGAACCGAAGGGAAGGCACAGAGTTTTCTACGCCCAATCACTTTCTTTTTGTGGAACACCCACATGTATTCACTTTGGGCAAAAGCGGCGATATGTCCAATCTATTGGTGGATGAGGAAGCCCTAAAAGCCAAAGGGGCGACATTTTACAAGATCAATAGAGGTGGGGATATTACCTATCATGGGCCTGGACAGGTTGTGGGGTATCCCATTTTGGACTTGGACAACTTCTTCACAGACATTCATAGGTACCTTCGCTTTTTGGAAGAAATGGTGATTTTGACCTTAGCTGAATATGGTCTGAAAGGGGAGCGGTCCGATGGTGAAACCGGAGTTTGGTTGGATGTAGGCACGCCCTTCGCTAGGAAGATATGTGCTATGGGCGTACGCGCCAGTCGATGGGTGACCATGCACGGTTTTGCGCTGAACGTCAATACCGATTTAGGCTATTTCGATATGATGATTCCCTGTGGTATTAAAGACAAAGCCGTTACGTCTTTAAATGTGGAATTAGGCCAAAAAACCGTGGACTTCGAGGAGGTGAAACAAAAACTATTGCGGCATTTTTCCACGCTTTTCGAGGCTGAAATAGTCAAAGAAAAAACCCCGATGTAATCGAGGTTTTTTGTCGCTGAGCGGACTCGAAGCGATGTATGTCATCAATTTCTTATATGGATTCCTACCTTGCCCCACCACTAAAGCTAAGGCGACACGCGGTAGCAGGACTAACAGCTAGGGATATGACTAAAAATGGCAAGAAATACTAGACACAAT
>JBCBCH010000294.1:0-4035 GCA_038530835.1 Bacteroidota bacterium
ATTGGGTGCAAATCCGTACCGGGATTCGTATTGTTTGGTAAAGGCGCTTTCGTTGGGAAGCCTGTAAAACGAAGGATAGGTAAACCGCAAATTCGACAAATGCGTTTTGGAAACGGATTCGGTTTCAAAGGCATTCCCATAGCTCGTGGTAATCATCTTCACTTTCATATCTTCCGTATTGGAAGAATTCAAAATTGAGCTTACACTCGAAATCAAACTGGGTTGTGAGGTCTCCAAAAAGACCCAGTTGTCTTTCGTTTTTGAAAGTTGTCTTTGGAACTCAACCAAGTGAAGCGATTTGTCCTTAATGATTTTGGCAATCTGCGCAGCAGGAAATACCGTAATGATGGAGTCATAGGCCTTTTGATGCGCAGCATCCGCTATGATAATTACATTTTGATCTTGATATTTTGCTTTCATGTGCGCCAAAATCTTGTTGCGTAGCACATCGTCATTTGGAACGGAATAAAACACATTGCTATGCCCTAAATCACTGTTGGAAGCCGTTGGTGAAACCACGGGTATGCCCACTGTAGCTGTTTTCAAGGCTACTACATCCAAAGCTTTGGGGTTTACAGGGCCAATTACCGCTCCAACTTCCCCAAAATCATATGTATTTACAAACTGGGCAACTTTCGCTTCGTTCAAGTCGGTGTCAATAGCCTTAACATTGACAGAAATCCCCATCTTTTTAAGGGAATCCAGCGCCACCATGGCTCCTGAGTAAAAGCCAAGGCTCAGACCAATGTCGTTTCGTGTTGCAATTTGGTTATTGGTCTTTTTGGTATCGTTCAAATTGATACGGTCCAAACGAAAGGGCAACATATAAACGACGTTCAATGTATTGTCTACATTGATGCTGTCCACCAAATTGACCTTATCCAAAATCAAGGCATTTTTCACTTGTAAACCGGTGGACTTGTTCTTTGGCAACTTTAGTACCATTCCCGCCTTTAATCCATTTTCTAGGGCAGGATTAAGCGCAAACAATTCTTCCCGGGTTATGTTGAGATTCTGGGTGAGCCTGAAAATATTTTGTTTCGGCTTCACCTCATAAAAAATAAAGTTGTCTGTATTAACCGTTCCGGCATCTAGTTTTTCTTTCGGAAGACGAATCACCATCCCTTCTTTTAAACCACCCAATTCCATGATTTCGGGGTTTAACTTTACGATAGAATCCGAAGGAATACCATATTCTTTGCCCAAACTATACAAAGTCTTTTTAGGCGGAACGGTATAGGAAACAAAAAGATCCACTTTTTGTTCTTTCAAACTATCCCCTTTGGGTCTGGGCACCTTCAAGCTTTGCCCTGTCGCCAAATAGTCCACACTTGAACTTAACTCTGGATTCAACTTCACCAAGCTGTCCACTGAAATATTGAATTTGTGGGCGATGCTCCAGCGGGTCTCCTTTGGAGCAACGGTATACGTATCAAAATCCAAGTCGCGTTCCTCATTAGGGTCGGGTTTGGCATACTTGGGAATTTGAAGCACCATACCTTTTTTCAAAGGTTCGGCATACAATTGCCGATTGTAGCGTTTCAATTGCTCTTCTGTAATCTCATACTGTTTTGTAATGCCAAACAAGGTTTCCCTTTTGCGTACACGATGTCGGGTATACCCAATGGGTTTTTCTTCTTGGAGTTCCTCTTCGGTTGGTTCCGTTTTGGTTTCCAATGGCCCTTGGGTAGGAATAATCAAAATCATGTTAGCCTTCACGTCGGCCGCAGTTTTGATTTCCTTGTTCGCTTGTAAAATGCGGTACGGGGTAACCCGGTATTGCCGAGAAATGGACTGAAGTGTTTCTCCTTCGGCTACGGTGTGCGTGGTATACTCTTGCCCAAAGCCTTGAAATACCAAGGCAAAAAGGGCCAAACATAAAAGTGCAATAGATTTTTTCATTCCCATTCAATAGTTGCTGGAGGCTTCGAACTAATGTCGTAGACTACTCTATTAACGCCTTTTACCCTATTTATTATTTCATTTGAGGTCTTTTGAAGGAATTCGTAAGGCAAATTCACCCAATCTGCGGTCATTCCATCCGTGCTTTCCACGGCGCGAAGGGCTACACATTTTTCGTAGGTACGTTCATCGCCCATGACCCCAACACTGTTTACGGGCAATAACATGGCGCCTGCTTGCCACACCGTATCATAAAGGTCCCATTTTTTCAATCCTTCAATAAAGATGGCGTCCACCTCCTGTAAGATAGACACTTTTTCTGGGGTAATGTCACCCAAAATCCGAATCGCGAGTCCCGGACCAGGGAAAGGATGTCTGCCCAAAATGTCCTTGGGCATGCCCATACTAGCGCCAACGCGTCGCACTTCGTCCTTAAAAAGCAACTTTAAGGGTTCTATGACCCTGAGTTTCATGTAATCAGGCAATCCCCCCACATTATGATGGCTTTTTATGGTCGCGGAAGGGCCTCCGGTAGCAGAAACCGATTCGATAACATCCGGATAAATAGTCCCCTGTGCTAACCATGTCGCATTTTCTACCTTATGGGATTCATCATCAAAAACCTCGATAAACACGCGACCAATGGTTTTTCGTTTTTTCTCAGGGTCGGATTCCCCTTTCAAGGCATCCAAGAAACGTTGTGATGCATCCACACCCTTCACATTCAAGCCCATACCATGATATTGCTCCAAGACCATATCAAACTCATTTTTGCGCAACAATCCATTGTTCACAAAGATGCAATGGAGTTGGCTTCCTATGGCTTTGTGCAATAACAATGCCGCAACGCTGGAGTCTACCCCACCTGATAATCCCAAAATGACATTTTCATCTCCAATTTCTGATTTCAGGGAGGCCACTGTGGTTTCCACAAAAGCGTCGGGCGTCCATTGGGCATCCAAACCGGCTATGTTTATCAAAAAGTTCTTTAGAATGTCCTTGCCTTGAGTGGTGTGATATACTTCAGGATGGAATTGGATACCGTATGTTGTCTCTCCTTCCATTTTAAAGCCGGCGTTTTCTACATCTTCGGTGCTAGCCAAACGTTGGGTGTTTTCTGGTAACTTCTTAATCGTATCGCTATGACTCATCCACACCTGTGAGCCCACATCGATTCCCTTTAGAAAGGCGTCTGAACTATCTACAAAAGAAAGATTTGCGCGACCGTACTCTCTCGTCGCCGATGGCGCCACGTTCCCCCCATGAAAGTGCGCCAAATATTGGGCGCCGTAGCAGATAGCCAACAAGGGCTTTTTTCCTTTGATTTCTGATAAATCAGGGTGTGGAGCACTTTCACTTCTTACGGATGAAGGTGAGCCAGAAAGGATTACCGCCCCGTAATCGTCAAGATTTTCAGGAATTTTGTTAAACGGCTTGATTTCAGAGTAAATGTTCAGTTCTCGGACGCGGCGTGCTATCAACTGGGTGTACTGAGAACCAAAATCAAGGATGAGTACATTGTTCTGCATGGGCAAAAATAGCAATTTGCACCACTTGAAAAACTATCTTTTTCGGTATATTTATCACCAATCATAAACCTACTGATATGAAACATATTTCTGCTATAATTTTTGGTATTGCCATCGTTTTGGCTGCCTTTTTCTTAGGAAATGCCTATGTAAAACGAGCACATCCACCCCAAATGATTTCTGTTACAGGCCTTGGAAATGAGAACTTTACCTCTGACCTAATTGTTTGGGAAGGTCGGTTCTCTGCCTACAGCCCTTACCTAAAAGATGCATTTGAACGTCTCAATGAACAAAAGGACATTGTTAAAAACTATTTGGTCTCCAAAGGCATTCAAGAAGACAATCTCATTTTTAGTTCGGTCCAAACCCTAGAGCGTCGTGACAACCAATATGAAAATGGCAATTATGTGGGCACCATTTTTAGGGGGTATGAACTGAGCCAATCGGTTCAAATTGAATCGGAAGACGTCGCATCGGTTGAAAAAGTCTCTCGTGAAATCACCGAACTGCTCAACAAAGGGGTACAGTTCAATTCGTCTCCCCCTCGTTATTACTACACCAAATTGGCAGATTTGAAAATCGAGATGATTTCAAAAGCCACTGA
>JBCBCH010000295.1:0-4020 GCA_038530835.1 Bacteroidota bacterium
AGAGAGGCCCCATAATCAGCTTTTAACAATGGTGTTTTATCTTTAATTGCGGGGTTAATTGTAGGAATCAGTATCGTACTGTCATTTACAAAACGTAGATAGGCATCCATGTGGTAGTTGCCCCCTTGCCCATAGGTGTTTTCAATTTTATGCCAGTTTTTGTCGAGTAACATCGGTTCTTTGACCCAAATCACTTTTTCCAGCGCCAAGGCATCCAAATATCTTGAGGCTATTTCCTCTAATGACAACTCGGGATTTCTTGTTTTGGCATATTCCTCGAACAATAAAATCACTTTGCTTGAGGTAATATAACCTCCACCTTCACTGTTAAGGTCAACGGACTTTACGTTATATGCTAAGGAATCCGCTAAATAATTATCAATTTTTGCTCTTTCAACATAAGTGGAGTCCGAAAACATTGCTCCGCCAAAACCATTGTATCCAAAGTCTGCCATTTGATACTCCGTTCCATTGGTAAGCAGTACTGGCCCGTAATCTCGTATCGAAGCCCCGACCACATCGGGATGCTGAAATATGTTGATATTTTCTCGGTCTATTTTGGCTTCCAAAAGCATGCTATCCAATATCCCACGGGTTTGTTTGGATTTTGTAATAATATTGACTGGAACATAATTGATGAGGTTTTTAATGATTTCAATCCGCGCGGGATAATCTGGTGGTAGAGCACCACCTCCCCAATTGGTTTCATCGGGAAAATCAATCCAAACGGATTCTTGGGGTGCCCATTCGGGGGGATAAGCGAATTTTACCTCCTCTTTTTTTAGAGTGTTACATGAAATAATAAGTAATCCGATAAAAACTATAGTATACTTCATTTTGGGTTGGATTTGATATTATGATTAATCAATTCTTGGTTCTTGTTGTGTTCTACAATGAACGCCACCACCGCCCCAATTAATGGGCAAAGCATCATAGCAAAAGATTTTTCTGTCTGGGAAATATTTTTGCAATAGGCTTTTTAGTCTTTCGTCTTTGCGTTTCTCGGATTCGGGCATGCCCTCTTTCCAATATTCTGATGCAATAACCACCCCATTGGTGATAGTGAAATTGGCGTATTCAAGAGCGGGAACCCAAACCACTGAATCTCCTATAGCTATTTGTCTTCTTGATGTCTCGTCCAACATACCATAGTAAACATCTTCCGTCATAACCCATGGAAAAATATAAAGCGAATAATCAGGTGCTTCAATGGTTTCTATATGATAGGAATTGCCATTGGGTTGCTTGGCTTTTTTTAATTGCTCCAATCCTTTTTGCAGTACTTTGTAATCGTGGTTCAATAACGCGTTCTTATCCTTATCCTTTTCTGAAATGATGGTGGCAAGGATTGTAGTATCATTTAAAAAGCGCGTTGTAACATCGATATGTCCGTTGGCACCATTTCCTATATAGTTATCGACCTTAAAAAGCGGTTGGTCAATGGTTGGATGAATTTCCAACCATATAATTTGCTCTTTGCCCAACTTATCCAAAAGAATTTGTTCCACCTGCTCTAAACTCCTGTCTGGATTTCGTTGGGTGGCCAAGGCTTTATAGGCAAGGATGGTGTTGCTGCTCACTTCCAATGCCCCACCTTCAAAGAACAAGCCGGTAGAATCTTTTTTATACTGAAACAATTCCTGTAGTGTATTGGATAAGTTTCCCCGTAAATCATCTTGACATCCACCATAGGCATTGGCATTACCGTAGCAGCTCCATTCAAAATCCAAAATTTTATTTTGGTGACCATTGGTAACAAACATGAGCGGGTCGCGCATCCATGAGGACCAGTAGGGCAGTTTTATCCATTCAATACTATCTACTTTTCCACCAAATTCAACAAGACGGTTTCGTCCCACTTGCATAAGGGAATCATTATCATAGACCACCTTGGTTTTTACGTATTGGGAGAGTTTGGCTATTAGTATCAGCCTTTCCTCTTCACTCGGCACACCGCTGTATGATTCGTAATTGAAATCTGTCCAAATCGCTTCATGAGGTGCCCATTCGGGTGGATAAGTGTATTCAGCCTCTTTTTTCTCGATTTTGCTCGCACAGGAGACGGTAATGATTGCCAGAAATAGGACTAAGTACTTCATATCAGATGTTTTGGTTATTTTTTTGTGTTATCTAAAAGCGATATACCTTAATGGTTTGATGCCAGTTCCAACGCTTTTTTGGGATGAATCAAAAGCACCTTCTCATCCTCTTCGGAGGTAGTGGCGGTTTTGACGATAATGTCAATGACTGCTTCAGGATTTAACTGTGGATTTACCGCTAAGATTTTACCGGCTAGATTCGCAACATTCGGCGCTGCCATAGAGGTGCCAGAAGACACCATTCTGTCTCCTCCAGGCACATAGCTTTCTACTTCGAAACCATTCGCGTAGACGTCTACGCTTTTCCCTTCCGCAGTAAAACTTGTTTTTTTGCCTTCGATGTCTACCGCACCAACGGTGATAAGATTCGGTAGATTAATGCTGGAGGGATAGTAAGCCGTGAAATCTACGTCGTCATTCGCATTACCGGCCGCGCACACGAATAGAATCTCTGGAGCGGAGGTTAACGCCTCTTTAAAGGCATCGTACTGTTTGGTGAAATGCAATTTTGCCAGTGTTTTGCGCTCAGCATCATCTGCACCAATACCATTTACCTCATAACTTCTGAGCACCGATTCATAGCTATTGCCCCAGCTCATGTTCACCACCTTCACCTTGTGCTTTTTAAAATAGGCCACTATTTCACCATAGGATTTGGCCCTGCGTTGGCGTGTTTCTTCATTAGGGGCATCTGGAATAGCTTTATGGTTTATAGTGAATCTTGCAGACAAAATTTTCGCCATATCATTTCCTTCTTCAGCTATTCCCGCGACATGTGTGCCGTGGGAATAGTTACTGTACAGGGTTATCTTATCCAAATAAGATTCTACCTCTTTTGGGTTTATCTCCAACATTTGTTTTCTAAGACTACTAGCTTCCTCTGAAGCTATGTTGGCCATTAAATCCATATACCCTTTCATATAGCTTTGAAAAAGACTTTTGTCTTCCATGTTATGGGCCTCAGGCTCTAGGTATTCTGAAGATTTGAATCCTTTAATATCGAAAGCTATTCCATAAACATCATCCACATAACCATTCCCATCGGTATCTTTTCCATCAAATTTTTCCAATGGATTTTTCCACTGTTTCTTTTCAGGCAAAACGGGCATATCCACACCTGAATCCCAAATCCCTATCAAAACAGATGTGTATTTAGGGTTTTCAGTGAGGATTACTTCTCTATCTTTCCATAGGTTTACCTTCTCAGCGGTTGTGCTATTTGCCGTCAGAACCGTTTCAAAACCTTCCAGCATGGCCTCTTTGAATGGAATGTAATATTCCAGCACATAATGCATCCCGATTAATTGGGTTATGAGGTTTCCTGGTATTTCTCCTGTGTTGTTGTCCAATGCTGGTTGAATGTCGCCCGATATAAATCCCAAAAGGAAATTCTTGCTCGAGAATTCACTCCGGCCTTTGAGGTATTCAATATCTTCTCGTATGACCTCAAAATCAGCAGCGTTGAGTTTTGTGATGAGGGAATCCGTAATGGTTTTATTGATTTTAGCACTTTCAGCTGCATTATGTTTCATTAGTCCATTGAGAATCACTTCAGCTTCAATTTCATACATGGTCTTTTCAGAAGGTTTATCCGCAAATAAGCGTCCTTTTTCAATGTAAGCCAGTGCCTCAGTGTAATGCCCTTCAATAATGTTGATGATGCACAAGTTTCCATAGTATTCCCGAAGTGTTGCGTTTTCTTTAAACTCGTACCTTTCAAGGTCTTCCAATAAATCGGTTTTTAACAAAGCAGCAGTGCTGCGAATCGCTGATTCGTTTTGTACGAAGCTTACCGCGTCTTTGATTTCAATTGCGTAGGAATGTTTCGGCAAATCTTCTGCCTTGGTGATTACTTTTTTTCCCTGTGCACTTACAATGTTTGAGAACAGCAAAAGCAACAGGATTGGATTAATTGGATTTT
>JBCBCH010000296.1:0-4013 GCA_038530835.1 Bacteroidota bacterium
CTCCCAAGAAAAGAGTCGTTGAGTTCCGGGATTTTGAAGGTGAATACAAATTGGGAGATACTTTGGGTGTTGACCTTTTTGTGGAAGGTGAATTTGTAGATGTTGCTGGAACATCAAAAGGAAAAGGTTTTCAAGGGGTTGTAAAGCGTCATGGATTTGGTGGTGTTGGACAGGCAACCCACGGTCAGCATAACCGATTGAGAGCTCCTGGTTCCATCGGTGCAGCTTCATACCCAGCAAGAGTTTTCAAAGGAATGAAGATGGCCGGAAGAATGGGTGGTGAACGCGTAACCGTTCAAAACTTGAAAGTGTTGAAAGTGGTTCCGGAGAAAAACCTTATCGTAGTGAAAGGGGCCGTTCCAGGTCACAAAAATGCTTACGTAATAATTGAGAAGTAATGAAGGTTGCAGTTTTAGATATCAAAGGAAAAGAAACAGGAAGAAAGGTTGACCTTTCTGACGATGTTTTCGCCATAGAGCCAAATGAGCATGCAATCTATTTGGATGTCAAGCAATACTTGGCGCACCAAAGACAAGGAAACCACAAATCCAAGGAGCGCGCTGAGATTGCCGGAAGTACTCGAAAAATCAAAAAGCAGAAAGGTACTGGTACTGCTCGTGCGGGTAGCATCAAGTCTCCGGTTTTTCGTGGTGGAGGTAGAATCTTTGGCCCAAGACCTAAAGATTACAACCAAAAGCTGAACAAAAACGTAAAGCGTTTGGCCCGTAAATCCGCTTTGAGCTTGAAATCAAAAGAAAAGGCTTTGGTTGTTGTAGAGGATTTCAATTTCGAAGCCCCAAAAACCAAGGATTTTGTGAGCTTTTTGTCTTCACTAGGTTTAGAAGGTAAAAGGTCGCTAGTAGTGTTGGGTGATGCTAACAAGAATGTTTATCTGTCATCACGCAATTTGGAACGCTCTGAGGTGGTTACCAATGCAGAGTTGAGCACTTATAAAATCGTAAATGCCAAAAGCTTGGTTTTGACGGAAAGTGCTTTGGAAGGAATTGAGTCAAACCTAAAGAAATAGGAAAGTCATGAGTGTGTTGATAAAACCCATCATTACGGAAAAAATGACTGCAGATAGCGAGCTTTTCAATCGCTATGGATTTTATGTGAATCCTGATGCCAACAAGCTTCAAATCAAAGAAGCTGTGGAATCTACCTATGGGGTATCCGTTGAAAAGGTTAGAACCATGAACTATGGTCCAAACCGCAAAACGCGTTACACCAAGACTGGAATCCAGCATGGCAAAACAAATGCACTGAAAAAAGCAATTGTAGATGTTGCCGAAGGTGATATCATTGATTTTTATAGCAATCTATAAAGACAAGAAATGTCAGTTAGAAAATTAAAACCGATAACCCCTGGACAGCGTTTTAGAGTAGTAAACGGATTTGACGCGATTACTACTGATAAGCCGGAGAAAAGTTTATTGGCTCCGTTAAAAAAGTCTGGTGGTAGGAACAGTCAAGGAAAAATGACCGTTCGCCATAGAGGTGGAGGTCATAAGAGAAGATATCGTATCATCGATTTCAAAAGAGACAAGCAGGGTGTTGATGCGACAGTATTGTCTATTCAGTATGACCCGAACAGAACCGCTTTCATCGCGTTGGTCGAATACAAAGACGGTGAAAAACGATATGTAATCGCACAAAATGGAATGCAGGTTGGGCAAAAAATTTCTGCTGGGTCGAATTCGGCTCCTGAAATTGGCAATGCGCTGCCTTTGAGTGAAATTCCTTTGGGGACCATCATCTCATGCATAGAGTTGCGTCCTGGTCAAGGTGCTGTAATGGCCCGTAGTGCTGGTACTTTTGCCCAGTTGATGGCGAAAGATGGAAAATTTGTTACTGTAAAGCTTCCTTCTGGAGAAACTCGTATGATTTTGGCCAATTGTTTGGCAACTATCGGTGCGGTTTCTAACTCAGACCACCAATTGTTGGTGTCTGGTAAAGCGGGACGTAGCAGATGGTTGGGTAGAAGACCTAGAACAAGACCAGTAGCGATGAACCCTGTAGATCACCCAATGGGAGGTGGTGAAGGTAGAGCTTCTGGAGGTCACCCAAGATCTAAAAACGGTATTCCTGCAAAAGGATTCAGAACCCGTACCAAGACCAAGGATTCCAATAGATACATTGTAGAACGTAGAAAGAAATAAAAGCAAAGTAAATGGCACGTTCATTAAAAAAAGGACCATACGTTCATCACAGTCTGGAAAAGAAAGTTCAGAACAACATTGATTCTGGAAAGAAGACGGTTATCAAAACATGGTCAAGAGCCTCAATGATAACTCCTGATTTCGTTGGTCAAACCATCGCAGTACATAACGGAAGACAATTTGTTCCCGTGTATGTTACCGAAAACATGGTGGGTCACAAACTTGGAGAATTTTCACCCACACGATCTTTTAGAGGTCATGCTGGTGCAAAAAACAAAGGTAAAAAGTAAGTAAGCTATGGGAGTTCGTAAAAGAGAAATGGCCGAAAGGATTAAAGCAGAGCGTAAAGAACTTGCTTTTGCCAAATTGAACAACTGTCCTACTTCACCAAGAAAAATGCGCTTGGTAGCGGACCTGATTCGTGGAAAGAAGATTGAAATGGCGCTAGCTATTCTTCGCTTCAACCAAAAAGAAGCTTCAAGAAGATTGGAAAAGCTTTTGCTTTCAGCTATCGCGAATTGGGAAGCCAAGAATGAAGAGGCCAGTATAGAAGATGCTGATTTGTTTATCAAAGAAATCCGTGTGGATGGTGGGACCATGTTGAAAAGACTTCGTCCGGCGCCGCAAGGAAGAGCACATAGAATTAGAAAACGTTCCAACCATGTAACCTTGGTGCTGGGAGCTAACAATAACGTAGAAAGTTAGAAACGAGATATGGGACAAAAGACCAATCCGATAGGGAATCGCTTAGGAATTATCAGAGGATGGGAATCCAACTGGTATGGTGGAAATGATTACGGCGATAAATTGGCTGAGGATGATAAAATCCGTAAGTATATCCATGCACGTTTGGCCAAGGCCAGCGTTTCAAGAGTAATCATTGAAAGAACCCTTAAGTTGATTACCATTACGATAACCACGGCCAGACCGGGTATCATTATTGGTAAGGGTGGGCAAGAAGTAGACCGATTGAAGGAAGAGCTCAAGAAAATCACCAATAAGGAGGTTCAAATCAATATCCACGAAATCAAGCGTCCAGAATTGGATGCCAATTTGGTCGCTGCAAGTGTTGCACGTCAAATTGAAAGCAGGATTTCATACCGTAGAGCCATTAAAATGGCAATTGCAGCTGCTATTCGTATGAACGCAGAGGGTATCAAAATCCAGATTTCAGGACGATTGAATGGTGCTGAAATGGCACGTTCGGAATCCTACAAGGAAGGACGTATTCCGTTATCTACGTTCCGTGCTGATGTTGATTACGCTTTGGTAGAGGCTCACACGACTTATGGCCGTTTGGGCATCAAGGTATGGATAATGAAAGGTGAGGTTTACGGAAAAAGAGAATTGTCTCCTTTGGTTGGTTTGTCAAAAGGCCAAGGTAAAGGTGGAAAACAAGACGGTGGTAAGCGACAACAACGTCGTAGAAAGTAATAAAAAAGTAAAGTAAAGATGTTACAGCCTAAAAGAACTAAGTTTCGCAAGGCCCAGAAGGGTAGAATGAAGGGGGTTTCTCAAAGAGGTCACCAACTTTCTAACGGGATGTTTGGAATCAAGTCTTTGGATTCACATTTTATTACTGCCCGCCAGATTGAGGCAGCGCGTATCGCCGCTACCCGTTACATGAAAAGACAGGGTCAGTTGTGGATTAAGATTTTTCCAGACAAGCCTATTACCAAAAAGCCTTTGGAAGTACGTATGGGTAAAGGTAAAGGTGCTCCTGAATATTGGGTTGCCGTAGTGAAGCCAGGTCGCATCATGTTCGAAGTAGCAGGTGTACCACACGACATTGCTAAAGAAGCTTTGCGTTTGGCCGCTCAGAAATTGCCTGTAAAAACAAAATTTGTAGTTGCG
>JBCBCH010000297.1:0-3998 GCA_038530835.1 Bacteroidota bacterium
GACACGGTTGGGACGCCTTGCGTCAGGTTTGGAAGGTATTCAAGAAATTCCAACTGCCAATGTAATGCAAGTAGACATTCAAAATGCCCAGATGCTGGGAATGGTACGTCGCAACATCGAAACCGGGGATATTGATTTGGTTTCTGAACTAACAGGTACATTTTTGAGGTTAAGTGATTTTATTTCTGAGTATGATTTTCCGGACTACGAATATCCAGAGACACAAGCGGGCACGAAACAATACCACGACATGGTAAAGCAGATGGAGGGTTATCCAGATTTGACGTCTGACAAAATGGGAAGATAGGCTGTTGTTTTTGCGACTAGTGAATAAGATGTAACAAAACGTTTAAACAAATCCCTTTTTGTAAAACCATAAATCATGAGGTTGAACCACACTTTTCGGCCATTACCCATCGCCCTACTATTGTTTTTGGTTGTTTTGGCATGTAAACAGAAACCAACAGTTGACAATGAGGCGGAAATGACAGAGGAAACATCACCAAATGAAATCCAAGAACTGGAATCCACAACAAAAACGTTTTTTCCAGGATTTCGAGATGTTGATATGATTATAGACAGCATCAACATTCATGCGGTGGTTGGTGGTACTGGCGAACCTTTGCTTTTGCTGCATGGCGCTCCTGAATCCCATGTTATGTGGCGTGATTTGGCACCAAAATTGGCTAAAAATTTTACTGTGATAGTGCCAGATTTACGCGGATATGGACGTAGCGATAAGCCTCGAAACGGGGACTATTCCAAAAGGCGGATGGCGAAAGACCAAGTAGAATTGATGAAAGGCTTAGGGTATGATTCTTTTCTAATCGCTTCACACGATAGGGGCTCACATGTTGCAAGAAGATTGGCAAAAGATTATCCCAAGGCTGCCAAAAAAATGGTCATTATGGACGTAGTTCCCGCAACATACGTCTGGGAACATATGAATACCAATGTAGCCAAGCGATTTTGGGCTTGGACATTTTGGTCACAACCCTATCCCTTACCCGAAAATCTTATGGGGCCTCAAGCCGGGGCATTTGCCAAAACAGCGGCTGGTGACGATGAGGAAGCGGGTAACGATTATGCCGCCACCAACGGAACAGAAGACGCTTTCCATGCCATGTGCGAAGATTATCGAGCAAGTGCCGGTATCGATATGGAGCATGACAAAGCAGACGCCGATGTGAAGATTACCGTCCCTACATTGGTGATTTGGGGAAAACAATCCAATACTGGAGGTTTTGATTATCCGACTATCTGGAAAAATGAAGTGAATGAAGTGTCATTTTTAGAATTGGATTCCGGGCACTTTATTGTCGAAGAAAAACCGGAAGAGGTATTCGAAGCAACTTTATCATTCTTAATCAAATAGATGGAAAGTAACTATATCCTTTTGACCGGTGGCCATTCTGGAATGGGGCTTGAACTCACAAAAATGCTTCTCAATGAGGGGCATAACATTGGTTTGATTGTTAGGCATGAAAAAAGAAAAAGTGATGCAATAAGGGAATTGGGTGATTCATCTCAGATAGACTTTTTTTTCGCCGACTTGAGCAAACGAGAGGACATAAAGAGAGTAACCGAGGAGATTGAGACCGAGTGGACAAAAGTAGACGTTGTTTTTAACAATGCCGGCGTGCTTTTGGATAAGCTGTATTTTTCAGATTATGGAAATGAGTTGCAACTTGAGATAAATGCCCTCAGCCCTTACTTTTTAACCAAAGAACTTCTTCCACTATTGGAAAAGGCACAGAATCCTTTAATCGTAAATACAGCAACAGCAGGTTTACAGAACAAGAAGTCAATTGATATCCCAAGTTTCAAAAAGCCCAAGAAGTTTGCCAAACTAACAGGTTCTTATATTGATTCAAAATTGACAATGGTACTGTTAATGAACTATTTGAATAGTAAAAATGAAAACCTTCGTATCATTAACGTTGATCCTGGAGCTATAAAAACAAAAATGACGGCAGGTGATGGAATGCCTTTTTGGTTAAAACCCATCCGGAATTTACTATTTAAATCCCCCAAAGAAGGTGCGCAGAAATTATACGATGCCGCTTTTGACACAAAATACGATGGGAAAGGAATTTATATCAGTGGTGGAAAGGTGAAAAAAATGCAGATTGCTTTGAATGATGCTGAATTTGATGAATTACTAAAGTAAAGCTTGGTATTTGTTTTCTATTGTATTGTTATCAAGCACTTTATGATATTTAGTTGATTTAATCGAACCCCATTTTTCACCAAAATAACATTGCCTACAAAAGAATAAATTTCTAACTTCTATGGCACCAATTTCGTGGGGATTTCCAATAGCTGTACTAATCTTGAATTGAATGGGTAAAGTCTTACTTCTCTTATTACTTATTTCAATACCCATCTATAGTCAAACGGTTCAAAAAGACACCCTTCAATTTAGAGGGAATTTTAGTTTATCAGGAAGTTTGACCAGCGGAACCGAATTTCAAAGAACATTTCAATTTGAGTTTAATCCGACTTTTGAAAAGCGCACCTGGAGTTTCGAAAACCAATTCAGATTTCTGTTTAGCGATGCCGATGACAAAGTGTTGAATAGAAACTGGGATGCACTATCATTATTCAAGCTTTATCTGAATGGTCAGAAAAAGTGGTATCCATTTTTGGTGACCGATTTACAAACCAACCTAGGATACGAATTGGAGTTTCGTCTAGGGTATGGAGGCGGTTTGACGTATAGACCCCCCGTTGAAAACAACAACAGTTTGCTGTTCTCTACGGCGGCGGTTTACTATAGAAACCGGTACACCGAATCTATTTTCGTCAATAGTGACCGCATTGGAAACCAAAGAAATATGCTGCGCCTAGTCTTGCATTACGATGGGAGTACACACATTTTCAAAGATAAACTACTATTAAAATCCAATGGCTGGTTTTTACAATCGACCCGAGAGAGTGCTGATTATATTTTCAAGTTGTACATCAGTTTGGAATTAAAACTTACCCAAGTTTTTTCACTCACAACAGATTATCGATTTAATTACGAAAATGTAAGCCTTGAGAGTTTGGATAGTAATCAACAATTTACTTCTATAGGTGTTAAAGCAGATTTTAACTGAAAAATGTTGACGGTTATGGAAGATTTTCTTTTAAAAATACAAGAGATTGATACTTGGCTGGCCTACCTCATTGCGTTTGGCATATCTTTTCTTTTAGGTCGAATAGTGCATTGGGTAGTTTTTAAAGTCCTTTCGTTAAACCAGAAGAAACACCCTTCTGTTGTTAAGGAAAAACTCATTGCCTATTTAAAAAAACCGACGAAGTACATATTACCACTTTTGTTTGTGTATGGTGCTTTCAGCATTCTCGAGGCTAATAATTTTTGGAAAAAGGTTTTGGAAACCTTGATTATCGCGAATTTCACCTGGGTGCTGTTGGCCTTGGCAGAAGCTATAGAAGGTATTCTTAAAGATAAATTGAAGGTGAATGAAGAAAATGCAGAAGACCGAAACGTGCTTACCCAATTCAAATACCTAAAAAGGGTAGTTTACGCCATAATCATTCTATTGGGCCTCGCGATGATTTTATATAATATTCCCACCGCAAGAGAGATTGGAAATACCATTTTTGCTTCGGCGGGAATTGCAGGCATTGTAATCGGTATCGCTGCGCAAAAACCGATTGGGAATTTGATTACCGGATTTCAGATTGCGTTTTCGGATACCATAAAAATCAATGATGAAGTAGTGATAGAAAACGAATATGGGGTTGTAGAAGATATTACTTTGACCAACGTCATCGTGAAAGTATGGGATTATAGAAGACTCATGCTGCCCATGAGTTTCTTCAACGACAACTCATTCGTTAACCGAACATATCGGTCGGACGAGCTCATCGGGTCAGTGTATTTTTATGTGGACTATACGTTTCCCGTTTCCGAATTGCGTTCAAAGCTTGCCGAAGTTTTGAATAAAAACCCGCTATGGGATAAGCAAACACAGGGCTTGGCCGTAACC
>JBCBCH010000298.1:0-3981 GCA_038530835.1 Bacteroidota bacterium
AAGCTTCCGCTGTAACATCTCCTTTGAATTGGAAGGTAGTCACCTCAATCACGTAGCTTTCCTTCATATCACTCTGCGCATTTGTCTGAATCGCCATCATGCATATCAAAATAAATATCAGTTGTTTCATAGTATTAAAAATTGAATTTTCCATTAGTGTTTTTATCTTCTGCTTCGGGTAGAATGGTTTCGATGATATCCCAATGCTCTACAATTTTTCCGTCTTCCAGGCGGAATAAATCATAGAAGGAAGTGTGTTCTCCACCGAATTGGCCTTCGCTTACGGCGAGCACAAAGTTTCCTTCACCCAGTACAATGTGATTCTTTTCGTAAACCATGGTAACCCCATTTTTGGCCATTTCTTCCAGTGCAGTACCCAGACCGGACAAGCCATCCGCTATCATGCTATTGTGCTGTACGTAATTGTCACCATCGAAGTAGTTGGCCATTTTATCAAAACCACCCTGTACGAGTACGGTGTTGATAAAATCGGTTACCACTGCTTTGTTGTCTTCTGTTTTGTTTATGTCCTTTAGTTCGGTACTGCCGTCCGTTTGGGTTCTGTTGCTTGGATTGGGTGGGGTAAGCACTGCCAAGTTGTCCCAATGTTCCACGATTTTACCGTTTTCGAATCGGAAGATGTCAAAACCAACTTTTGGTCCAAAAAAGTCATAAATCGTGTGGGAGAAGGTGTAATCACCATCTTCAAAAGAACGTACTACCTTCGCTTTGAAACCGCCTTCAGGGGCGCTTTGCATTACGGCCCCAAAACCTTCTAGGCCATCCGCTACGGCAAGGTTGTGTTGAATGTACTTTTGAGGATTGATGTATCCGATGGCGGCTTGGTCACCAGTTTCCAAACTAGTCAATACCGCAGTAGCTTTTTCTTTGTTAGCAAGCGTTTTTTGGGTTTCCATACTGTTTTCTTCCTTTTCTTGGGTTTTTGATTCTTTTTGGGCATTCCCACATGAGGCTGTGACCAACATAATGGAGATGATAGTGGCGATTCGTTTCATGGTATTTGAAATTGTTTCCCCAAAATTGAAAGAATCTCCGAAGGAAGGAAAGATGAAAAAGCGGATAAAAATGGTTAAAATCGAACCTTTACTTCTCTAAAAGGGATGATTTAAATTCTTTCGGGGTGAATCCTGTCTTTTGCTTAAAGTATTTGGTGAAGTTGGTTGGGTCCTCAAATCCCAAGGTATAGGCCAATTCTGAACTTTTCAAAGAGGAATTGATAAGGCTTCGCTTGGCTAGAAGAATAACGTAATCATCTATTACGTGTTTGGCCGTTTTATTCAACAATTCTTTGCAAATCGAATTCAAATGCTTGTAAGTCACCCCCAGTTCCCGGGCATAAAAATCCGCACTTCTACTTTTTGAAATGTGTTGTTCCATGAGGGTAGTGAAAGCATGAAAAAATCGGATTTTAGTAGAACTTTTGATATGAAAGGTTTGGCTTTGCTTGATGGCTTCTGCTTTGGAGATAAGAATAACGAAGAGGGATTCGACAATGGTTTTTTGATTGAAACCCGAACCTGTTTCGGACTCTTTGCGCAGCAAGTCAAAATACGGGGTGAAATCCGAATCTTTTGGTATTTGTAAAATGGGCGAGAAGAGCTGGGGATTGAACAAACGGAAAACAAAATCCTCGGGAAGATGTGAAAAACAGCGCACAAAGTAGGCTTCGGTAAAAATGATACAATAGCCCTTCAGTCTGTCTGAAAATTCAAAAGCGTTGACCTGGTCCTTAGTGAGGTAAACAATACTATTTTGTTGGACAGGGTACCAGTGGAAATCAATGAAATGCCGTCCCTTACCCTCTGTAAAAACAATAAGGTTGTAGAATTTGAGTTGATGGGGTTGTTCCGGGTCATGGTCGTAAGCATCTTTGCTCCGTGCAATTTTTTCGATGGGCACAACCTCAAAGCCAAAATTATCACTGTTTGGAGCATTGAATTGAATGTGAGGAATGTTTTGGGCTATGTTCAATTCAGGGTCACTAAATGTTTTTTTGCGGTCTTCTTTTTTTATCGGAAACGGACATTACCACGCTCTGCGGTGTTTCGGAAAGCGTGAGCAATTCTGGATTCAGTTTTTCAGATAGGCCAACCGCTTCCCAAATGATTGGTTTTAGAGCATCTTTGGGAAAAGTTTCCATATCGGTCACTTTTAAATGACGTATCAGCTTTCCTGAACCCTTTAACGTAATTGTGGGTTTTGCCAATTCTGCCCCTCGATTGAACCCAAAGTTGACATAGTTGGCGTAAACGGATAAGTGACAAAAAGCGTCTTTTAGCTTTTGGGATTTTGAGTAGGCAATGGCCACGGCGTTGTAATTATCCCAAATCAACTCATTGGCTTCGGGCACCAAATCCGTAACAAACGTTCGAAGACCAAATAGTAAGTTTTGGATATTCGTGTCGTAGGGTTCCAGAAATACTTTAAGCTGCGGATTCGCTTTCAAAACGGACGAAGTTTTACTTTCAATCCGTTGAAATTACGAAATAATGTCATGCCTTTTGTAGCTTCCAATAGGCATAAAAACTTGTCAAAATGGCAAGTGAAGAAACAATGGTCATTAGGGTACCAGGAATGAACTTCACAAACCCACCCAAATCCATAAAAAGGAAGTAGCCCAAATCCGCCAAGCCTCCCGTAATTGCGGCCAGAAAAATGGCATTTTTGTTTCCTTTCCAGATAAAGAAGGCACAAATAAATGTAGTGAGTCCTATCCATAATAGGTTAAAACCGTGTTGGCCAATAATGGCTCCTGCAGCTTTTGGATAATCCATTTGTAAGCTGGAAGGGTCAACAGCATCGGCAATTCCCGAAATTGCACCTGAAATATCATCCGTGAGTATTCCCTTCATGGTCAATACTCCGGCAAGAACATGAACCAATCCCCAAATAATCCACAAAACGGCGGAGATTTTAAATAGGAATGAGATGGTTTTCATGGGAGTTTTCTTTAATCGGTTCGGTTAAAGATATTCTGCTGGTACCGTAAAAAACTTAATGTAGATTAAGAATTTGGGCTCACTTTTTTTTGAGCCGTGCTTTTTTCAGGGTGCTCAATGCTTCGGGAGTTATCCCCAAATAAGAAGCTATCATTTTTTGGGTCACTCGGCTAATGATATCTGGATAGGTTTTTTCGAAATGTTCATAGCGTTCCATAGCCGAGGCGCTCATGAGCATAATGACCCTTTTTTGCAATACGGCAAGCCGCTTGATGAAAGCTGCGGCATTTTTGTTCTCCCGATTGATATCTTTAGGAAGCACGTATACCACCGAGTCTTCAATGGCGTCAATATATAGCTCGCAGGGAAGGTCTGGGGTAATATTATCCCCAACCACCCAACCTTCTGGTGCAAACATGAAAATGTGTTCTTTTCCTTTTTTATCCAGCGTATAGCTACGTAAAAGGCCGGAAATGACATGGTAGACCTTGGTGTTCAACTCACCAAATTCTTGCAATACAGTACCTTTTTTGACCTTTATTCGTTTCAAATTTCTTCTAATATTGAACTTCCGCTTGATTTATCGCCCGAGGTCCACTGCCAAGTTTCGTGCAATCTGATTTTCCCATTGGGTAAAAGCTCGGGTTTTGATTGGCATATGCCGGTCATTAGTTCGCCTTTCCTATTGATTTGGTGATAGCGCATGTCGATATTCCCAAAATTATCCACCACACCAATCAAGTGTCCTTTTTCAATCTGTCCACCAGCGTAGGATGAGGTCAAGATATTTCCGTTTTGCTCATAGATGAATACAGTACTTTCCGAAGTCTCCGCATTTGCGGAGTTCTGGACAGGCCGAAACTTTTTGTTGTTGTAGTTGATGTTCACCAAAATCTTACCGTTTGTGTTCTGGGCTATCAAAGCCCGCTTTGCATCCGGCTTCCCATTCATCTGGAAGGTTGCCGTAGGCAGGAACACCCCCATTGTCCTTGAGCATTCGTGCCAAATGCAAACAATTCCA
>JBCBCH010000299.1:0-3942 GCA_038530835.1 Bacteroidota bacterium
TGGGGACAACTACAATGACCTTGATATGTTGGCCGAAGCAGGTTAGGGCATTCGCTGCTTCCTTTACCTCTGGTTTGGCATTGCCCACAGCAACCCCATAACCTGCTTCGGCCAACATATCAAGGTCATTGTAGTTGTCCCCAAAAGCCAAAACGTCACGAAATGAATGCCAGGCTTCCAATAGGGAGGCGATACCTAAGAGTTTGGAAGTACCAGAGGGAGCAAGTTCAGAAAACGTGTCACTGGAACGATAAACAATAAGTGCTTCGCCCAATTGTTCATTAAGAGGTTTTTCCATGGCATCCAATTGTGCTTTGGTACCCATCAACATCACTTTGTGGGCGCCTTGGTTTTGAGATTCCCAACGGGCCAGAGTATCCATTGTGTTTTCAAAGAATGGTTCGGCTTTAGTGTTGAAGGTTTCTTTTTCCACCCTTAACGAGGTTTCTTGCACACACCATTCATTATAACTATACAAACCTAATGTTACATCGAAACCCCACGCTATTTCATATAATTCGCGCAATACTTCAACCGGTATCATGATGTTATTTACCTTTTTTTCACCCGATAGTACCAAGGCACCATTATAGCTCACCAAAGGGTTTTCAGAAATTCCGAGACGTTCTTGAACATAGGTCATGGATTTTGGCATTCGTGCAGAAACCAAAATAATCTTCAGTTGTTCTTTTAGCCGCTGAAATTGTTCGATGGTGAATTCGGACACATCATTTTTAGTAGAAAGCAAAGTGCCATCAAGGTCCGAACAGAGGTATTTGAAATCCATGTTAGATGTTAAGCCAATAGGTCAACTTCAAATTTATGGAACGATTTCGGGGCATGAAGGTGTTTACGAAATAATTGTCGTTGTAAACCAAAAATAAATCTGAAAGGGGTGCAAAACGCCATTGCAAACGGGAATTGAAGCCCAAATTATCGCGCTGGTTACTGTACTGAATCAAGGTTGACCAGAATACTGCTTTGTTGAAGGTAACATCGAAACGGGGGCTTATAAGCCAAATATCGGCACTTGAGTGCGGATTGGGAAGTTCGATGCGGTCATAGCGCACGTTAAGCCTAAAATTGAATTTCGGTTGCAAACGAAGGTTTCCAAAGGTTTCAACAGAGTAGCGATTTCCATTGAAAAAACCACCTATGGAGGGTTCTATACCGTAAGCAAATACTTTTCTTCGGTCCGACCTGAACTCGGCTCGGTAACTGGTAAAATGATACCCTTGGTCCGCTGGCAAAGGAACAGCATCGTCTTTTCCGGTGGGTTCAAACTCATCTGTTAAGAAAATGAATTGATTGGAAATACCTCCGTTAATTTGAACGAGGTTGTTGAATTCAGCTCCCCAGCTAAAATTGAGGTCTCGGTCGGTGTTTTGATAGTCCAACCCCGGACGCCATGTGTACACAGAAAAGAACTCAAAACCGTGATTGTTGATTTTTTTCTCTTTGGGCCAAAACGTTCTGGAAACACTTCCGGCGGCTTTGAAAATATCGTTTCGGGGGATGAATCCCAAGTCAGACGTGAAATCCTCATCGATATAAACTAAATCTATAAATGCACCGTATTTTCTTGAATTGTAGGCAGTAAATGCACCTAGGGAATAATTTCCCTCATTATCGTTGGGTTGAAACGATTTATGCCCATAAAACTTTCCTATCCAAGTATTGTCATCCGAAGCAAGATTGTAGTCCAATCCCACCACTCGATTGTACTCTTCGGATTCATCAATGAATTCTGGAGCATCAAAGGTTTGTCTGTTGATAAAAAAGAAGCTAATGTTCGAACGCGAAAATACCTTCTGCTGCAGGCTGAACATCAAGTTGTTGTTGGAAGCGATAAAGTTTGCGGCATCTTCTTCCGTTTGAATGTTCAAAAAGCCCAGTCGGAGGTTATTATTGATTTTTCCGCTTAGACGTATTCCTCCAAGGATTCTGTTTTCAATTGTATTGTCCGCGGTATCGGTGGCAATTCCAATACGTCTCGAGAAGAAAGGATTGGCATCCCGACCGCCTCCAAAATTCCCAAAAAGGTCATTGTTATCAATAAAAAATTGCCTTCGTTCCGGTAAACCAATTTCAAAACGGGTGAGGTTGGTGATAAAATTATCTACTTCCACTTGTGAAAAATCCGGATTCACGGTAATGTCCAAATTCATCCCGTTACCGATGGCTACTTTAGCGTCTCCACCAACCTTCACATTGTTGGTAGTCGTCACATTTTCATAGTCTTTTCCTGAAAAGCCATTTACATAGGGAATTATGGCTAGTGGTGTCCTTGACTTTCCTAGCGGTTTTTCAAACACCATATCCCCCATAAAAGCCAAGTTGAAAATTAGCTGATTTTGTGGTACTCGTATCCACGTGCTTCGTTCATTGGATTGCATATCAAAACGATAGCTGTTGAAACGCCATTTGGTTTCACCTTCGCGAAACTTGAAAGAGGTGAGTGGAATGGCAATTTCTGCGGTGTAATAGTTGTCATATATTTTGGATTCTCCTCGCCATTTGACATCCCAAGAGGTAGTAAATCCCCTAAGATTTGCTCCCCCTCCGGTGATTAAGGCTTCCCGGCGCACCCCGTATGGATTTATTCCAAAAAGAAAGGCATTGGTGCCGTCATTAAACGTATCGAACAGCAGGCTAATATTATCGTTGCCTCCTGCTCGGAAATCCCTGCGCAGGGATGGAACCACATAGTTCTTCCCCTTCGTGTTCAGTTTAATGGCCAGATAAAGGTTCTTGGAATCATACAGCATTTTGATATCGCTCTGCTGTTGTGCGAGCACTGAATCGGTAGGAAAGTTTTGTTGAAAATCATGTGCGCTTTCGGCGGTTTGCCAGACAGCTTCATCCAAAACCCCATCTATTTTGATGGGTTGGTCAATAAGGCGTACCGTGAATTGTTTAGGGGAGGATTGCGAAAAAAGACAGCATGCAAATAATGCCATAAATGGCATTATGTAGGGTTTCAACATTGGTCACTTTGAATTAGTTGGGCAAATTTAAGGGGAAGGCTAGTTAAAAAAATCCCAAATATTGCTAAGGTTTTGTGGCTGTTTTCTGAGCCATTAGCGCTTAGAAACCTTGTTTCCGGAAATATGGCGTTGGCGTGAGCATTTGAATCGGTCTACCTCTCCCCCTCTTTTTTTCGCGTGCTTCGTATTTCGGCCTTGTACCCGCTTGCGCCACATGCGAAAACTGCTGGGTTTCATTTCACGCCGCATGATTTCAATGGTCTCTTGTTCAGAAATTCCAAATTGAAAGGTGATGGCTTCGAAAGGAGTGCGGTCTTCCCAGGCCATTTCAATGATGCGGTCCAATTCCCTTTCGGTAAAATCCTTTTTCATAGGATACAAAAATACGGATTACCGAATGATACGAAAGGTAAGGTTGATTCTAGGGCCGACCTGTTTGGCGGTTTTTGCGATTTGATGTTGCCAAAAATGTTGTGTCTGGCCAGCCATGAGCAAAAGGCTTCCGTGTTCCAACAAAAGTTTATGCTTTTGGGTTTTGTCGTTTTTATGACGCAAATTAAAGTATCGTTCATGTCCAAAACTAACTGAGGCGATGACAGGATTTTGTCCCAATTCCTTTTCATCATCCGCGTGCCAACCGTTACTGTCTTGCCCATCGCGGTACAAATTCATCAAACAAGTGGTGAACTTTTCCACGGTTTGCTTCTCTATAGCCGTTTTTATTTCCAAGAGACGCTCAGAAAAAGGATGGGGTTGCATGGTGATATTGGAATAGGAATAACTTTTCCCGTTGTTTCCATACAATGCGGTAAGCCTCGGTTGGGCATAGACTTTGCCGAAAACTTTGATGTCATCTTGTTGCCAAGGGGTTTGTTCCAATAGTTCTTGAAAACAGTTATCTGCCCAATCCCGCTTGAAAAAATTCGGAAAGTAGGTTATCTCACTATTCAGATCG
>JBCBCH010000300.1:0-3975 GCA_038530835.1 Bacteroidota bacterium
GGTTTTGTTATTGTAAACCATGGTTTTACGTTTCAAATGAAGCTGGACCGCTCGTGATAAAACGATTTTTTCCAAGTCGCGTCCTTTGGTAATAAAATCGGTTACCGAATGAATATGGGATACCGGGGTTACATCTTGGGCAATGATAGGGCCTTCATCTAAGTCTTCCGTGACATAATGACTCGTAGCACCTATAATTTTCACGCCTCGGTCAAAAGCCGCATGGTATGGCTTCGCGCCTGCGAAAGCGGGTAGAAAAGAATGATGGATGTTGATGATTTTATTTGGATAGGAATCAATCAAACGCTCTGAAACGATTTGCATATAACGAGCCAAAACAATGAAATCCACAGAATGTTCCTTTAAAATTTCAAGCTGACGCGTCTCTGCCTGGGATTTGTTGTTTTTGCCCACAGGAACATGGTAGAAAGGAATCCCAAATTGCTTTGCAATAGGTTCTAAATCCGGATGATTGCTCAGTATGAAAGGAATGTCCACCTTGAGTTCCCCAGATTGATGCCTCCCCAGCAAGTCATAAAGACAATGCTTGTATTTGGAAACAAAAATCCCCATGCGTGGAATTTCAGCGGCTGGGTGAACACTCCAAATCATACGATATTTGTTCGCCACACTGGCTTGGAACAGTTCGCTCAAGCGGTCGCGATTTTGGGTCGTGTCAAACTCACATTCCAGTCGCATGAAGAAAACAGCAGCTGCTTTGTCCACATGTTGGTCGAGATACACAATGTTTCCATCCAAATTGGACAAAAAGGCCGTAACCTCATGAATGATTCCCGAGGTATCCGAACAATGGATTAAAAACGTGTGCTTCATACCCTTGACTTAAGCTTGTAAAATTATGATATCAGGAAAAAGAAGCTTCTATACGTCAATATTTTTATAAAATTCGAAACAAAAGGGGAATTGGACTGCATTTTCTTTAAATTGCAAGGCATAAAATGACTCAAAATTAAGAATGGAGCAAATCCAACCCTACCAACCGAAACACAAAGTTCGTATTGTTACGGCTGCTTCCCTATTTGATGGACATGATGCTGCCATAAACATCATGCGACGGATAATACAAGCGACGGGGGTTGAAGTTATTCATTTAGGGCATGACCGAAGTGTTGCGGAAGTAGTGGAATGTGCCATCCAAGAGGATGCAAATGCCATCGCGATGACTTCGTACCAAGGGGGGCACAACGAATATTTCCGCTACATGTACGACCTACTCCGCGAACATGGCGCTGGGCAAATCAAGATTTTTGGCGGCGGCGGCGGCGTGATTCTTCCCAAAGAAATCGAAGCCTTGATGAAGTATGGTATTGATCGCATTTACTCCCCAGATGATGGCAGGGAAATGGGGCTTCAAGGGATGATAAATGATTTGGTTTCACGTTGTGATATACCCGTCGGGGATTTACCGGTTTCGGATGCAGAAGCGGTTCGGGAAGCGCTTCAACATAAGGAAGTGGGTGTTATCGCCCGATTGATTTCCTTGGCAGAAAATAAACCGGAAGCCTTTAAGGCGCATTGGGAATCTCTAGGTAAAACGAATGACAAGGTTCCCGTCTTGGGGATCACAGGTACCGGAGGTGCTGGAAAGTCAAGTTTGGTGGATGAATTGGTCCGTAGGTTTTTGGCGGATTTCCCTGAGAAGCATATCGGAATCATTTCCGTGGATCCTTCCAAACGAAAAACAGGCGGAGCCTTATTGGGGGATAGAATTCGAATGAACGCTATCCATAACCCAAGAGTTTTTATGCGTTCATTGGCTACACGACAATCCAACTTGGCCTTATCCAAACATGTTGCCGAAGCAGTGGAAGTACTCAAGGCTGCGGAATACGATTTGATTATTCTAGAGACTTCTGGAATTGGACAATCCGATACCGAAATACTTGAGCATAGCGATGCATCGCTTTATGTAATGACGCCCGAGTTTGGTGCAGCAACACAGTTGGAAAAAATCGATATGCTGGATTTTGCTGATGTGGTCGCCATCAACAAATTTGACAAACGGGGAGCCAAAGATGCTTTACGTGATGTGAAAAAGCAATATGTCCGCAACCACAACCTTTGGGATACCGCTGATGAAGACCTTCCTATTTTTGGAACGATTGCTTCGCAGTTCAACGACCCAGGTATGAATCAGTTGTACCGCGCGGTGTTGGATGTAATGGTGAAAAATGGAGCAAAAGAACTTAAGTCGGATTTCGCTACAGCGGAAGAAACGTCCGAAAAAGTGTACGTCATTCCGCCGGCAAGGACAAGATATCTTTCTGAAATCGCCGAAAGCAATAGGGCGTATGATGTTAAGGCCGAATCGCAATCCAAAACCGCCCAGAAACTATATGGACTGTACTTGAGTATTTGTACGGTTTTAGGACACGAAGCCACTAAAAATACATTTTTGACTACCGTCGGTTTGGATGAAACGAAGCTTTTTGAAAACCCAAAACGTCAAGAGCATCTTGAGCTCGCTAAAAAATTACTGAACGAATTCAATCAGGTTAAAATGGATTTGGACCCCCATCATTGGGAGGTTATCCATTCGTGGTTGTCAAAAGTGGAACGATACAAAAAAGCCCTGTATACCTTTAAGGTTAGGGATAAGGAACTCCAAATAAAAACCCATACCGAATCCCTATCACATTCTGAAATACCCAAAGTGGTTTTGCCTGGTTATCGGGGCTGGGGTGATATTTTAAAATGGGTATTGCAAGAGAATGTTCCTGGAGAATTTCCATTCACAGCGGGCTTGTACCCTTTTAAAAGGGAAGGGGAGGACCCCACTCGAATGTTTGCGGGCGAGGGCGGTCCGGAGCGAACCAATAAGCGGTTCCATTACGTAAGTCGAGACATGGAGGCAAAACGTCTGTCCACGGCTTTTGATTCCGTTACATTATATGGTAATGATCCAGATTATCGTCCGGATATTTACGGGAAAATCGGAAATGCTGGGGTCTCCATCTGTTGTTTGGATGATGCCAAAAAGCTCTACTCCGGATTCGATTTGAGCAATCCGATGACCTCGGTTAGCATGACCATCAATGGTCCTGCCCCCATGCTTTTGGCCTTTTTCCTCAATGCAGCCATAGACCAAAACTGCGAAAAGTACATCCATGACAATGATTTGGTAGAAAGCGTTGAAGCAAAGCTGAAGGATTTTTTTAAATCAAGAAAAGGCGAAAGACCCCAATATCATGGAGAACTACCTGAAGGTCACGATGGTCTAGGACTTATGTTACTTGGGGTTTCTGGAGACCAAGTGCTTCCGGCCAAGGCATATCAAGATATCAAGAAAAAAACACTGGCGCAGGTGAGGGGTACGGTACAAGCAGATATTCTCAAAGAAGACCAGGCTCAGAATACTTGTATTTTCTCCACGGAGTTTGCTTTGCGATTGATGGGTGATGTGCAAGAGTATTTCATTCAAAATAGCGTACGCAACTTTTACTCTGTATCCATTTCGGGATATCATATTGCTGAGGCGGGTGCCAACCCCATTACCCAATTGGCTTTCACTCTATCCAACGGTTTTACCTACGTGGAATACTACTTGAGTAGGGGTATGGATATCAATCAATTTGGACCCAATCTATCCTTTTTCTTTTCGAATGGCGTTGACCCTGAATATGCTGTCATAGGCCGAGTGGCGCGCCGCATTTGGGCGAAAGCCATGAGTGAAAAGTATGGCGCCAACCCAAGGGCACAAATGTTGAAATATCACATACAGACTTCAGGAAGAAGTTTGCACGCCCAGGAAATTGATTTCAATGACATCCGTACGACGCTTCAAGCACTCTATGCGATTTATGACAATTGTAATTCCTTGCATACCAATGCGTATGACGAGGCCATCACTACACCTACGGAGGAGTCCGTGCGTCGTGCCATGGCCATACAGCTTATCATCAATAAAGAACTTGGTCTCGCCAAAAATGAAAACCCATTGCAAGGCTCTTTCAT
>JBCBCH010000301.1:0-3935 GCA_038530835.1 Bacteroidota bacterium
GCCATAAAACGGCTACTCGGAATCACGGGGGTGTAGGTGTTTTATGGCGAAAATGATTGATGGGGTCAGTATCGTGGATGCGGTTCGCGATAGTTCCGAAAGGGGGCTACAACATTCGGTAGACCAAATACAAGAGCAATTTGCCAATCCCCGACATCGTTTTGAAACCATATCATCCTTCAATCTTTTGGTAGAAGAAATCAAGGATTTGGTAGAAGAATTGAAAATTGATTTGATTGTCACCGGAACCAAAGGCGCTTCGGGCATTGATGAAGTGTTTATGGGAAGCAACACCGTACGCATCATCAAAAGCACAGAGCGTTGTCCTGTTTTGGCTATTCCCCAGCATTTTGGGTATCTGGCTCCAAGGGAAATTGCTTTCGCGACGGATTTCAATCGGTTTTACACGGCTTCAGAATTGCAACCGCTTTTGCGACTGGCAAAGATGTTCAATGCCTCCATCCGTGTGGTGCATGTACAGTACAAGCTGAAAGCACTGTCTGAATTGCAGCAATTTAATTTGAATATGCTACGCCGCTATCTTAAAGATGCTGAACACTATGTGCATACGGTTTCCGAATTGAACTCCATTTCGCATACTTTGGAAATCTTCACTGAGGAATTGGACATTCATTTGTTGGCACTGTTGAACTACCAGCATAGTTATATGGAAAAAATGACCCGAGAGCCCGTTGTTAAACGTACCGCTTTCCATACCCAGATTCCGCTTTTGGTGATTCCTGAACTCGGAATGAATGGTGTTGCCGCTTCCATGGAAGAACAACAAGCCGAATCACATTGATTGGTATTGCCTTTTATTACATGTAGGATTCACAAGTCTTGTGAAGAAGAACCGGACCAAAATAGGTCCGGTTTTTTTGTGTTAATCCTATTTTTTTAACAAAACTCGCCTTACAGGCTAATGGTAAAGCATAGTTTGTCGACAAATCGGTAAAAAAGGGATTTATATGACCTTCATCAGCCTGTAAAATAAGGAATTGCGTATCTTTAAGGTACAACCACTTACAATAACCAAATCGATTTCGTTATGGAATTCTCTAAAAAACAATATTTATCTCCGATTCAGAGTCTGGATTTTTACCTGATGAATTACCACAAGTTGCTGAAAAAACTCAAGTTGAAAAACGACTTGGAGCAACTCAGCGGAGTTTTAAAGCGCGAGGTTTCGGAAGAGGTCCAACGGATTTTGGAACAGAGTCGTTACGAAGCATTGGTGGTAACCGATTCCAACCGCAAAATCATCTGGACGGATAATGGCTTTCACGAAATGACGGGATATACCAAACGCTTTGCCGTTGGGAAGAAGCCTGTTTTTTTGCAAGGTCCCAAAACCGACGCTGAAACCAAATCCAAAATACGTTCGTTGCTGGCCAGGGAGGAACGTTTTGACGCCGCCATCTTGAACTACCGGAAAAATGGCGAAGAATACATTTGCCACATCGACGTGATACCCTTAAAGGATGACTCGAAAAAAGTAACGCACTTTTTGGCGATGGAGAAAGAACAAAAGGTAGCTTAGGGACCAAGAATCTCCAATAACTGTTTCGGCGTACGATATTCAAAAATACGCTCGCGCACTTGAAACGCTTCGTCAAGCAACACCATCGCTGGTAATGAAAAAGGACGTCCTTCGCGAGAGGCTAAAAGCAATGGAATATCGTGAAAGGGTTGGCGGGTTTTTCCAACATTCTTATTAAAGAAAATATCCCCGCCAAAAACGATGGTATCCCGACTTTCCGCATTCATTTTCACAGCATAATATTCGGTATTCAGTAAGTTCACCACTTCGGAATCACGATAGGCCACCTTGTCCATTTTTTTGCAGTAAGCGCACCAATCCGCATAAAAATCAACGAATACCTTTCTGGGTTGAACAGCCAGTGAATCTTCCAACTGCTTAAAGGTTAGCCACTGCACTTCGGTTTGTGCCAAAATAGGACTCCAGCCAAAGGTCGAAAACAATACGAGTATTAAAAACTTCGCTTTTCCCATCATTATCAAATGCATTACACTACTAATGTAATTTCCCCAATTTTATACCAAAAAAGAAGGTTCTTGGGGTATTGGGGCCATATACATAGTCGGAATCTCGCGTAGGACCTGTCTGAAAATCATCTTGAAAACTATTGAATGTATTTCGCACCCCAACGAAAAAAGTGGTCATAAAGTCGTCGGAAAAATCAACATGGGTTTCCAACTTCAGATTCAAATCAAAAAATGATTGCACCTCATTCAACTGTAGAAAACCAGTATCGCTAATGACCAAGGGTACGGTCATTTGACCCGTATAGGTTCCAGTAAGGTCAAGGTTAAACTTTTTGGACGGAATCCAAGCCGTATTCAAATAGCCGTATAGATTTGGGACGCGAACGAATTCGTCAATTGCAATATCCGTTTCTCCCTCAGTACCATCTGACTCAAATAAAATCTGAGGTTCATCAAATTGGGCTTTTTGCCAAGTTCCACCTAACTGAAATTGCCATTTGGGATTGGGAGACAGTCCAATCTCAAAATTTGTCCCATACACTTTGGCCCCTTCGCCGTTTCGAACCTCTTCCAAAATGGAACCGTTATCCAATACCGCCCCGGTGCTTACGAGTGTAAACGGGTTTTCGAGGATAGTGTAAAAGCCTTCCAACAAAATATCCATCTGCAACAACCCCAAATTTCTGGAATAATTCAAAGAGGTGGTAAAAGCGTTGGAATATTCCGTATCCAAGTCATCGGATAAGATTACGAACTGCGGTTCTCCACCTACACTCGAAATGTGCAGGTCTTCGTTGAAAGCCTGCGGCGCCCGAAAACCTCTAGCATAACCCCCTCGGAGTTTCCAATGGTCGTTCCATTGATAGGAAAGTGTCAGTCTTGGGGAAAAAGCCGTTTGGGTCAAATCCACACCACGTTCAATCCCACCCACGGTGTAATCTCCATCAACACTTACGCGGTCCAGGCGTGCACCGATTAGCGCTGTAAACGCATCGTTGGGTTTCCATTCGTATTGGCCGTAGGTTCCCAAAGTATTTACGGTTTGGTCAATCCGTCGGTCATAGCCTTCAATCACATCATCCGTAGCGGTATGATTAAACTCAGCACCATAGGTGAGAACATCTTGGTTTTTGAAGGTTTTACTATACTGAAGCCCGTTCACCCAGGCCAAATCTTTTGTTCTTCCAAAAGCATTGTTGGCGAGCATACTATCTTGCGCCGTACGACCTCCACCCAGACCGCCATAAAAACTATCCCGATTGGTGTACGATAGTGACGTATACGCTTGCGTTTTGGTTGAATTGTCCTTGCTGTCCAGTTCCCAATCCAATCCACCGATAAACGTATCATGGTCCAATTCCTCGGTAATGTCGGTGAACTGAGGCGCCAAATCGAGTCGGTCCCCTCCCCTACGGTATTCACGAATGGCGTTTAAATTCAGTCCGATTCTACTTCTATCGGTTGGGCGCAAAAAAGCTTTGGCACCGACGGTGTTGTTTCGAAGTTCCACGATTTCGGTAAAGCCATCATCATTGGCATCGTAGGCTTCCCGGTTTCGATACGTACCGAAAAAAGTAACGCCGCTTTTCAAATCATCTGCTACAATTGCGGCATTAAAGGTCAATAATCTATCGGGTTGTTCGCCATCAATCAGTGATAAAGTGCTACCCACCTCCCAAGCGTTCAGAATGGGGTCTTTGGTTATCACATTTACGGTACCGGCAATAGCATTCGAACCGTACAAAGCCGACCCTCCACTGCGGACCACCTCAACCCGTTCAATAATATTGGTAGGAATCTGTTCCAAACCGTAAACCCCCAATAACGAAGTGAATACGGGACGACTATTCAAAAGAATCTGGGTGTATCCACCATCAAGGCCATTCAAGCGAACTTGCGTAAAACCACAATTCTGACAGTTGGTTTCC
>JBCBCH010000302.1:0-3931 GCA_038530835.1 Bacteroidota bacterium
CGGATTTTTTGTGGTGTCGGCAATAATGGTGGAGATGGTATTGCCTTGGCGCGAATGCTACATGAAGCTGATTTTAACGTGGCGGTATACGTCGTCAATTTTAGTGAAAATAGGTCCGATGACTTTTTGAAAAACATGGCTCGTTTAAAAGAGCGAAAGCTATGGCCCGAGTTTTTGAACGCTACCACGGTGCATCCTGAAATAGAACCTGATGATATTATTATCGATGCCATTTTTGGTATTGGGTACACCCGCCCAATGGATGATTGGGTGCAGCAATTGGTTCAAAGCTTGAATGTATCCAATGCGTTTGTTTTATCCGTGGATGTGCCTTCGGGGATGCCGCAAGATTGGGTGCCTGCTAAAGATGCAGTGGTTCATGCCAATCATGTTTTGACCTTGCAAACGCCAAAACTTTCTTTTTTTCTTCCGCAAACCGGAATTTTTCTGGAAGGATGGCAAGTTTTGGATATTCAGTTGGATGCGGAGTTCATGGCTGAGGTCGACACCTCTTTTGTTTATGTAACCCAAGAGGTAGTATTGCCATTGCTCAAATTCCGGAAAAGGTTTTCGCACAAAGGCACTTATGGCCATGCCATAATTATTGGAGGTTCCAAAGGTAAGATGGGTGCGGTACAACTAGCTTCAAAAGCCTGTTTGCGTGCAGGTAGTGGCTTGGTTTCTGCCTATGTCCCTGAGTTGGGCTACGTGCCTCTGGAAATAGGATTGCCTGAGGTTATGGTGCTTACTGACAAGGGTAAAGAAACGATTTTGGATATACAGCTTCCGTTTGTTCCTACTGTTGTTGGTCTCGGTATGGGACTTGGAACGGATTCAGAAACGGAAAAAGCCTTCGGACGGTTCTTGGCTTCCATCGAATATCCAATTGTATTGGACGCGGATGGTATCAACCTCCTCGCCAAACGTAAAGATTTTTTGGCTTTTATCCCCAAAGACAGCATTTTGACACCACATCCAAAGGAACTTGAACGATTGGTTGGTCCTTGGAAAGATGACTACGATAAATTGGAAAAAGCACAGCAGTTTTGTAAAGACCATCGATGTATCTTGTGTCTAAAAGATGCATATACCATCGTAGTTGATGGCGAAAAAGGATATATCAACAGTACGGGGAACGCTGGGATGGCCACTGCAGGTGCTGGAGATGTACTTGCCGGAATTTTAACAGGACTTTTGGCACAAGGGTATACCTGCTTGGATGCAGCGATTTTGGGCGTTTATCTTCACGGAAATGCAGGTAGTATTGCAGCATCCCAACTAGGGCAACATGCTATGATAGCTTCTGATATTACTGAATTTCTGGGAGCTGCTTTTTTAGCGCTCCAGGGCAAGGAAAGTACGCAATAAAGAGCTACTTTCTTTTACTTCCCAGCCTTCGTTTGATCCAGGTTAGGGCATTATCAAATTCGATAAAGAACTCCATGCTGTTTTTGTAGAAGAGTTTTTCGATTTTGAAGTTGTGCATATCGATTTTCTTCTTGGAAACGATGGCAAAAGCCTTTAGATTTTCCATCCCCCTTAAATAACTGTAGATGGTTGGGTCAACCGCGTATGAATTCTTTCGCCAACTAATGTAACCGAAGTTCTTGTCTCTAAAATGTATTTCTGAAATACCGATGATTTGATAAGCTCTTTCCATGGTTAAGGTTGCTCCTTCGTCAAAGACGGATACCATGTAATCATCAAATACTTGAACGGTTCCAATGTCCAGCCGGTATTCTCGTACGACTCGGGCATTTTTCCTGTACGCAATTCTCATTCCCCAAAATTATAGTGTGTCTCAAGGCGAATGTATAGGGAAAGCGATTCACCCTGAAAAAATATAGATTAACAACCTAAATATCGTATGTACGGTTGTCAAGGAATGGTACTAACGAAAAAAGCCGGTCAACGAACCGGCTTTTCTGCTTCTATATTAAGTGAACTTATTCTGTTTTGGGCGATTTTTCTGGCTTTTCGATTTTTATCGTAAGCTCTTCCTTCTTCTTGTCCAAATCCATAAATATGCTGTCGCCTTCTTCTAGTTTGGAATTGACGATTTCTTCTGCAAGAGCATCTTCAATATACTTCTGAATCGCTCTTTTCAGTGGTCTTGCACCATATTGCTTGTCAAAACCTTTTTCTGCAATATAATCCTTGGCCTTATCGGATAGACTCAAATGGTATCCGATATCCTTAATTCTTTGGAACAGTTTGTCCAATTCGATATCGATGATTTTGTGGATGTCTTCTCTTTCCAAAGGATTGAAGACAATAACATCATCAATTCGATTTAAGAATTCTGGAGCAAATGCCTTCTTCAAAGCATTTTCAATAACGCTTTTCTGATGACTGTCTGCCTGCGCTTTTTTAGCGGCAGTTCCAAAACCAACGCCTTGACCGAAGTCTTTAAGTTGTCTTGCTCCAATGTTGGAGGTCATGATGATAATGGTGTTACGGAAATCGATTTTTCGGCCTAAGCTATCCGTTAGGTAGCCATCATCCAAAACTTGCAACAACATATTAAAGACATCAGGGTGTGCTTTTTCAACCTCGTCAAGCAAGATTACCGAATAGGGCTTTCTACGCACTTTCTCTGTAAGTTGTCCACCTTCTTCGTACCCTACGTATCCTGGAGGTGCACCTACCAATCTGGAAATGGCAAATTTCTCCATGTATTCGCTCATGTCGATACGAATCAAAGCATCTTCAGAGTCGAATAACTCTTTGGCCAAAATTTTGGCCAACTGGGTTTTACCTACTCCAGTTTGTCCCAAGAAAATAAAGGAACCGATGGGTTTGTTAGGGTCTTTTAATCCTGCACGATTCCGTTGAATCGCTTTGGCTACCTTGGCCACCGCTTCATCTTGACCGATAACAAAACCTTTTATGAGGTCAGGGAGCTCGGCCAATTTGTTGCTTTCGGTTTGTGCGATACGATTGACTGGAATTCCGCTCATCATGGAAACAACATCCGCTACATTATCTTCCGAAACGGTTTCGCGGTGCATCTTGCTTTCTTCTTCCCAGCGTTCTTGCGCCGCTAGCAATTCCTTTTCTAAACGCTTCTCATCATCACGTAGCTTGGCAGCCTCTTCGTATTTCTGCTTTTTGACCACGCTGTTTTTCAACTCCCTAACTTCTTCCAACTGGGTTTCCAGCTCAAGAATTTGCTTGGGAACATCCATGTTAACAATGTGTACGCGTGAACCTGCTTCATCCAAAGCATCAATGGCCTTGTCCGGTAAAAACCGGTCGGTCATATAGCGATTGGTGAGTTTCACGCAAGCTATAATGGCATCATCCGTATAGTTTACATTGTGGTGGTCTTCGTATTTGCCCTTGATGTTCATCAAGATTTCGATGGTTTCTTCTACGGTGGTAGGTTCTACCATCACTTTTTGGAATCGACGCTCAAGGGCGCCATCTTTCTCGATATATTGACGGTACTCATCTAAGGTCGTTGCTCCAATACATTGGATTTCACCTCGAGCCAAGGCTGGTTTGAACATGTTTGATGCGTCCAAACTTCCGGTAGCACCCCCAGCACCGACGATGGTATGAATTTCATCAATAAAAAGAATGATATCGTCATTCTTTTCCAATTCGTTCATCACGGCTTTCATCCGCTCTTCGAATTGTCCACGATATTTTGTCCCAGCAACCAAAGAGGCGAGGTCCAAAGTGACTACTCTTTTATTGTAAAGAATTCGAGATACTTTTTTATTGATGATGCGCAGGGCCAATCCTTCTGCAATGGCACTTTTACCCACTCCAGGTTCACCAATCAACAAAGGATTGTTCTTTTTTCGCCTGCTCAATATCTGGGAAACCCGCTGAATTTCCTTTTCGCGACCCACAACGGGGTCCAGCTTGTTTTCCTCGGCAAGCCGGGTTAAGTCCCGACCGAAGTTGTCCATGGACAACTTCG
>JBCBCH010000303.1:0-3920 GCA_038530835.1 Bacteroidota bacterium
GCCAATCCAAACAGACCCATACAGCTGATGAGGATGGTCAATAGCGAGAAAATACCGGATAGTTTGCGCAAGCGTTCTTCCGTAATAAATTTTTTACCGAAAGCCTGGTCTACAAACTCGTACTCAAAAGGAACATTTGGTGCAATCTTGAGGAAAACAGCTTCGATTTGCGCTAAGGACTCGCTCATTGTTCGATTTGCCGCGAGTTTCACTTGTATCCAGTTTGTGTTCCCGTAATCCATCATGTAAATAGCCGGTTTCACAGGCTCATACGGAGATTCGGTCAACAAGTTGTCGACTACTCCAATTACCGTATGGTCTCCATTAACCCATCGAATAGTTTCGCCAATAGGATGTTCTAGACCCATATAGTCAACGGCAGCTTGGTTTAAAATGTACGCCGTGGAATCAGAACGAAACTCTCGGGAAAAATCCCTCCCCTGAACCATGTTCCACTCCACCGTCTCCCCATAATCGTGGGAAACAAAAAACGTGACCAAATTAGTAATCAAATTAGGGTCTTTCCCCTCCCATTCAAATCCACCATTGCTGTTCCAAACTTCGGTTAGGGGGCTAGAAGATTCTGAGATTTCCGTAACGACACCCGTATTTTTTAAGGATTCGCGAATGAGATTGTACTTACCTTCGTAGTCTTCGGTATTCTTGGGAATCATGAGCAGTTGATTGCTGTTGTATCCCGTTGGCCGGTCTTTGGTATGCTGAATCTGCTGATTGATTATCACCGTACCTACCATGAGCACAATTGCAACCGTAAATTGAAAAACGACCAAAGTCCTACGTAAAAACACCTGTCGTTTTCCGGATTGCATCGTTCCTTTTAGCGCCTTCAACGGCCGAAAGGAAGAAAGGAAAAGTGAAGGATAACTGCCTGCCAAGAAACTGGTTACCAAAACCAGCCCTAGCGCCACTGACCAAAAAAGCGCATTGGTGTAGGGAAAAACAATTTGTTTTCCGGCCAAGACATTAAATGATGGTAAAAACAGTACGACCAACATGCAAGCGATGACAAAGGCGAAGAGGGTCACTAAAAAAGATTCAAACATAAATTGGACTATGAGCTGTGATTTGTCCGAACCCACTGTTTTTCGAATCCCTACCTCTTTTGCTCTTTTCTGTGCGCGTGCCGTAGCAAGGTTCATGAAATTGACACAAGCCAACATCAACACAAAAATGCCAATGATGCCGAAAAGTTTCACGTAACGGATGGCGCCTCCAACAGATTGACCATTTTCAAAACTGCTTTTTAGGTGCCAATCCTTCATGGGATGCACAAAGATTTCAGGATTGCTTTGCTTGGTTCCTTCCGGTACGTGCTGATATATCGCTTTTTTTATCTTTTCGTTGACTGTTGCTATGGTGGCCTCCTCGGCAATTTGCACGTAAATCTGGTAGGAATTGTTATCCCATAACCCATTATCCCTTGCGATTTCCACCCATTCATTGCTAGAAACATAATGGTCCCAAGGAGCGATAAAACCCAGTTCATCAAAACCCAGTTCGTAGGGAACTGCATCAAAAATACTAGCATTCGGGGGAAGGTTCTTATAAATTCCGGTTACGGTAGCATTCTTGTTGTTGTTGATTTTAAGTGTTTTTCCCAAAGGGTTTTCATCTCCAAAAAGCTCCTTTGCCGTTGATGCTGAAAGTACCACCGCATTGGGATTATCCAAGGCGCTTTGATTACCTTTTATCATTTCGAGTGAAAACATGCGTAGGGCATCTTTTTCCATAAAAACCCCCGTCCGAGATAAGTTCTTTTCGGCCAAGGACAGCACATTGTCGCCAGGGAAAGAAGACATTACTACATGTTCAAAATCATCAGCATAGGCGGTACGAAGTTCATTCGCCAAAGGATAGGGTAAGGTATACCGCGTGCGGGTTTCGCCATCGAATGTTTTGTTAACCAACACCTGCCCCACTTTTTCATAGTGCTTGAACTCGGTATTGAAGGTAAGTTCATCATAAACCCAAAGACCAATGAGCATGGCTATGGTCAATCCAATAGCGAGACCTCCAATATTGATAAAAGAATATGTTTTGTTCTTTACAATGTTTCTCCATCCGATTTTGATGTAATTCCGTATCATAAGCATCGCTTGTGGTTTGATATCCTTGCGGGATGTTGTAGGTAACATCTTCAATGTTATGCGATTTGAACAACCATATTCATGCCACTATCCTAACTATTTGATAAATAATGATTTAGCTTGATTAACTTATCCAAATTCACGACTATTTGTAAAAAAATTGGACAAAGCCTGTCAAAGGTGTTTACACCAAACCCACTTGACTTTTTGTCCATACTTTAACGACTCAGTATGAGAAACAAATGGAATTAATCAATAGTTTTAGTAAAGAAGAGAACTTATAAAATTCAATATGAGGAATGTATTGACCTTGGCTATTTTCGCTTTGCTAGTGTTGGCCGTATCAATTATCTATCTTGGCATGCAAAGGGAAAGTATTTTCAATCCCCCTAATATCACTGGAATTGGTTTTATTGTCATAGCCATAGTTCTTGTATTTTGGCGAAAAGAAATCCAATAAAACCATTCTGACCCGTGAAAACCGAATTAGACTTGAAAAGCTGGAGCCGATACGAACACTTTAAGTTCTTTTCGGCTTTTGACGAGCCCTTCTTCGGGACTACGGTGCGATTGGATTGCACCCATACCTACAAAACGGCCAAGAGGGATAAGGAGTCCTTCTTTCTGTCCTACCTGCATAAGTCTCTTGTTGCAGCCAATTCGATAGCAAATTTCAGATACCGCATTGAAGAGGATAAAGTTTTCAACTATGAACGCATTGACGCCTCCCCAACCGTCAACCGACCGGATGGCACCTTTGGGTTTTCATATTTACCATACCACAAAAATTTTAAGACATTTAAAGATTCGGCTATACCCGTTATTCAAACGGTTCGGGAATCCAATGGATTGGTTCCTGGGACCGCCGGTCAAAACGTGATTCATTATTCAAGTTTGCCTTGGCTGGACTTTACCTCGCTTTCACATGCTCGCCATTTTAGTTTTGGGGATAGTTGTCCGAAAATTTCGTTTGGAAAGATGAAAGAAACCAATGGGAAATTTGAATTTCCTGTTTCCATTCACGTACATCATGCCTTGGTCGATGGCATTCATGTTGGGCAATTCGTGGAGCGGTTTCAGGAGTTGTTGAACCAGGTTGAATAAAAATGTAATTGCCAATACTTTATGAATAGATTCTTTTTACTTCTAGTGTTCACAGTAACACTATCCTGCAATCCGTCATCAGATAAGATGGAAGACGAACTCTACGCATGCTTTACCAACTCCTTGTCGCAAAAGGAAATGCAGAAGCTAAACGCCGTAAGCAAGGCATATGAAAACTACCTCATCGAGCAAAAGGTGTTGGAATCAACGGATGCAAAAAGCTACTGGAACTTCTATAAAAAAATTGCCGAGTCCGGCGCATTTGAGTTTGCCAATGACTTCAATTTTTCAGAAAAAACGCGTTTTTTGGCAAGGGAAAGTTTGGAAGCAAACCAGGCGCAATTGGATTGCTATAATCTTATTTTCCAATCAGAAATGTACTTGAAATCCAAACAGCATCAATTGCAAGAAGAAATACAATCGCTTCGAAAGCATCTGGTCACCCCAAAAATAATCGCCCAAACCACTATTCAAATATTGTCCGCTGATGATTTTGAATTCGAATACAACCGCCTAATGACCTTACTCTTTATTGAGACATTCGATGAAACCTACAAACACGCATCAGATGAATAGGTTGATAGCATATTTCTTGGTATTTGTTTTGTTCTTTTGTTCTGCATCTTGTGCTGAGAAAAAGGCAACCAATCCTATCGTAGGGAATTGGTCTGCCCGTTACATGATTATTGGTGATAAAGAACTATTGGG
>JBCBCH010000304.1:0-3916 GCA_038530835.1 Bacteroidota bacterium
CTGAAGGATTGGACCAACGCATCAATGATGCCTTTATGCCCTTTGCTGAAGCTTGGGAACAATTGATTCTTTCAGAAATACCGCTTTTTGGTCAGGGTATCCCCGTCGTACTGATAATTCTCTTGACCGGAGCCCTCTTCTTTACCATTTACTTCGGTTTTGTAAACATCAGACATTTTGGTACCGCCCTTAAGGTAGTCCGCGGGGATTTTGATGTTTTGGAAAGGAATCATGCCGCAGCAGAGGGTATAAGTTCCGGGGAGGTCAATCATTTTCAGGCCTTGACCACCGCCGTTTCGGGTACCGTGGGTTTGGGAAATATAGCTATGGTGGCCGTCGCCATCTCCATTGGAGGGCCCGGCGCTACGTTTTGGATGATTCTTGCGGGCATATTGGGGATGTCCTCCAAGTTTGTGGAATGTACTTTGGGGGTCGCGTATCGAGATGTAGATGCCAATGGAGCGGTTTTCGGAGGACCAATGTACTACCTGTCCAGAGGGCTTAAGGAAGTTGGGTTTTCCAGATTGGGCAAACTGCTGGCCATAACTTTCGCCATACTTTGCGTAGGGGCATCCTTCGGGGGAGGAAACGCCTTCCAAAGCAATCAAGCCGCTGCCCAAATCATTGAGCGGTTTGATTTATCAGGTCCCGCCGCAGGAACCCTAATCGGTTTCGTTTTTGCAGTGCTATCGGGCATTGTTATTATTGGGGGTATCAAGCGGATAGCCAAGGTTACTGAAAAGGTCGTTCCCTTCATGGCAATTCTTTATGTTGGAGCTGCTTTGTTCATTATTTTCTCCAAAATCCATTTGATAGGAGATGTGTTTTCGGAAATCATTACCGATGCTTTTACTCCAAAAGCCACGATTGTAGGAGGTTTTATTGGGGTGATGATACAAGGGTTTCGACGAGCAGCTTTTTCAAACGAAGCAGGTGCGGGGTCTGCAGCCATTGCACACTCAGCGGTTCAGACACAATTCCCAGCTTCAGAGGGATTGGTTGGGCTCTTGGAACCTTTTATTGATACTGTTGTGGTTTGTACCATTACTGCCGTCGTCATAGTTCTTTTTAATCAAGAGGGGGCTTTTGTGTATGGAGATGTCATCAATGGCCAAGTACTCATGAATGATGGCGGTCGCTTGGGAGGTGTCAATATTACATCATTGGCTTTTGAAAGTTCCATTACCGGCGCATCCTATTTGTTGGTCGTGGCAGTTTGTTTGTTTGCCTTTTCCACTATTCTTTCGTGGTCGTACTATGGCCTACAGGCATGGAAATACCTGTTTGGACGAAGCCGATTCAGCAGTTTGACCTACAAGATTATCTTTTTGTGTTTCACGGTGATGGGGGCCGCAATTACGTTGGATGCCGTTATTAAATTCTCGGATGCCATGATTCTTGCTTTGGTATTTCCCAACATGATTGGATTGTTTTTCTTGTTTCCGAAGGTAAAGGTTGAGTTCAACCGCTATCTTAAGCTCATTTCATAAAACTCAAATAATCACTTCGTTTCAAAGTACGATAAGCAAGCCAACATAAAGCGTCGTAGTGGCTGCCATGAGCCAATAGGTGAAAAACTCGAAATTTTCGAAAATTCGTTTCACTTTTGTTTTTTCTTCCTCAAGTTTGAGGGACCGGGATTTGGGGGAACTGGTCTTCATTTGTATAGACGATTTGTACATAAAACAAGATGAACTGCACAATTCCCGATAATCATCACTTTTTTTCGATGAACTGCATGTGAATTCAAGAGGCTCTTTTCCTAACCCATTTACCTAAACCCTTGATTGAAAATGCTTTGAACCTTTTTTTGGGGTTTGACGTAGTTCAACGAAAAATTTCAATGAAAACGCTTTTACCGCGTTATGGTTTTGATGTCTCGCTACAGCTCCCATCCCAAGTCCCAAACCTCTTCGTATGAAACACAACTACCTACGCGTTTTTGCCCTACTCCCTTTTTTGAATTTTGCCCAGACCCAGAAACTCACCTTGGACCTTCAAGATGATTTTCGGTACATCAGTGCACCCCCTGGAGTGACCTTGTATATGGTCTCCAGTAACCGAAATCAACTAGTAGTATCTGGTAAAGCCATTCATACGGTAACCACCGAAGTGGACAAAGAGGTCCTTTCATTTCAAATCGAAACCTCAAATGGCCCCTATTTCGGTCCGGTTGTTTTGTTTTACAATGAACAAGATCACAGTTTTGAGCCGACATATACCCACTATGAACATCTAGCTGTTCCTAAAAAAGGACGGTTATAAGCATTCAAGCAATAAGTACTTCTTTCTGGCTTTAAGCCAACCGTTTTGCGGCATCCTTTTTCTTCTTCCAGTTCGGAATTTTGTTGACCGACCAGTCCATTCAATTCGTAACTTTAGGCATTGCAGTGGTATTTCCACATCAGTTTTATGCCGTTTTCCCACACCTTGACTTTTCGTTTGATTCCATCAATGCTTTTGCTCTGGTATTCGTCCAATGCGTTATACGCGCAAACTGAGCAGGCCAGATTGCAAATTGAGCAGATAAAATCAAATTCCCTTTTTCAAAGCCTTCAACAAATTCATATCCTTTCATTAAAAGACACTTGGGAAAAAGATTTCAGTGTTGGCTTTTTTCAACCTGAACAGGGTAAATTGAAAACGAGTGAAATGGCATTGTCAAAAGAGGCCGTGGCGGGGATAAACGGAAGTTTTTTTAATATAAACACGGGGAAAAGTGTAGTGTATTTGGAAACCCAGGGAATTCCTATAGCAGAAACCGCAAATGGAGCACTTGATTTCCTACATAATGGCGTTATTCTTATAACCAATTCAGGTGAAATCCATATTGGTCAAGCCCAACTTGACTTTTTTTATCAGAAGTCCAAGGAAGAGGCCTTTGTTTTGGTATCCGGACCACTCTTGTTGAAAGAGGGTGTTGCCGAAACCCTGGAGAATCATTCGTTTGTTACAAAAAGACATCCACGTACTTGTGTTTGTCAAACCGATTCAGAACTAAAGTTTATTGTGGTTGATGGAAGGTCGGAAATCGCACATGGCATGTCTCTAACCGAGTTGCAACAATTCTTAATTACTTTGGGTTGTGTGGATGCCTTAAACCTCGATGGCGGCGGGTCTTCTACCCTATGGTCGGGAAAAAAAGGAATTGTCAATACCCCTAGTGACAAAGAAGGAGAAAGACCCGTATCCAGCACCATTTTAGTTTTCAAAAAGTAACGTTCTGATTTTCAAATGTTTAAGAATTATTTTTTTAACAAAACACCTCCTCTAAAATTTGGTTCATCTCGGAACACTATTTTTTTTGAAAAAAAGTCATTTTTTTTTCAGGAATTTCTGGATGTTGATTGTTTTATAGGTGTAACTAATCAAAAGAAGTGTGATGAAAAGTTCAGCCTCAGCTAAAGTCATCAGAATTGAAGAAGACGAACATATTCAAAAAATGTTCGAAAACTATAACAGACAAGTAAAAGGGTTGTTGATGTTTACGGTAGTGCAATTGGTAATTCTCTTTTCCATTATCTAAACCGACACGAAATAGCCCCATAAAGTTAACCTACTTACTCCCAGTCGCTGACCACTGCCTGTTCCCCAAAACTGTTGGTGTATTAAGAAAAAAGTGATTGGAATTTTAGAATAACACACGTACAGAGGCGTTAGGCGTTATGCCTAATGCCGATTGTACGAAGGCCGTTGCTTCGCTAGGACTTGTAGCACGATAATAGGTATTTAACGTATTATCACGATTGAGCAGATTCCAAACGGACATTCCAACTTGTACTTTTCGGGTTTTACCCCAATCAAACTCGTACCTACCGGAAATATCTGCCCTTAAATAGTCTCGAAGTCTCCCGGCATTGGCATCGGCATAATTTATCGAGCCATTCACCACGGGATTCTCTCCAACAGGTCGGCT
>JBCBCH010000305.1:0-3913 GCA_038530835.1 Bacteroidota bacterium
ATGGTTTTGAACGAAATCGCCTTGGAACCTATGGCAGAGTTCAAGAAGTTCACTGCATCGTTACTCACACCAACCACCAAATCGGTAATGGCTAAAATGGCCAATGCGATGACCATGAACAGATATACGTTTTCCCCCATCTTTAAAACGAAATATGGCAAAAATGCCACTATAAATTCGCAACAAGGTTAAAAAAAGGTTACCAAATAGCACAGGTTTTTTTGCGATTATTATGGCTAAACTTGAAATATTCTTTTCCCATATCTTCGCGCAAAACAATATGGAATGAATTGGGAGCAGCTTTTATCGTTGCGCAGACAAGGAGATCGCTCAAAACGCTTGCGAAAGGAACAAGATGAGACGCGATTGGGTTTTGAAGTAGATTATGACCGAATCATTTTTTCGGGTCCGTTTCGAAGTTTGCAAGATAAAACCCAGGTAGTTCCCCTGCCCATTAATGTAAGTTCACGACATAATTTTGTGCACACCCGTTTGACCCACAGTCTAGAAGTTTCTGTTGTGGGGAGAAGTCTGGGTCGCAGCGTGGGAAAAGGCATTTTGGAGCGACATCCGCATCTTAATACGATTCATGGATATACGTTCAACGATTTTGGAGCTATTGTGGCAGCTGCGGCGTTGGCCCATGATATTGGCAACCCACCATTTGGACATAGCGGGGAAAAAGCGATAGGCCGGTTTTTTCACGATGGCGCTGGACAACAATACAAATCGGCGATGAAAGCTTCTGAGTTTCAAGACTTGGTGGATTTTGAAGGCAATGCCAATGGATTTAAGCTATTGACGGAAACTAAAGATGGTGTTACCGGTGGCCTCCGCCTCAGCTATGGAACTCTAGGTGCTTTCATGAAATACCCAAAAGGATCCCTTCCAAAAAAACCTTCAAAACATATTGCGGACAAAAAGTTTGGCTATTTCCAATCGGATAAATCTTTTTTTCTTGAAGTTGTTGAAGAGTTGGGCTTGTTGCCCAATCCACATAACCTGGAAGATGGGTTTTTACGGCATCCTTTGACCTATTTAGTTGAGGCTGCGGATGATATTTGCTATACCATTATTGATTTTGAAGATGGAATCAACCTGGGCCTTATTCCCGAGGATTATGCATTGGAATACCTCATCAATTTGGTTAAAGACACCATCAACACCAAAAAGTATAATTCGTTACACAAATCTGGGGACCGTTTGAGCTATTTGCGCGCATTGGCCATAAGCACCTTGATCGCGGATGCCTCAAAAGTGTTTGAAGAAAATGAATCGGCTATACTGGAAGGAAGTTTTGATACCGCCCTGCTGGATAAAGGCCACTACACAGCTCAAATGGAAGACATTATACAACTGAGCGTGAAAAAGATTTATCAATCCAAAGAAGTAGTAGACAAGGAGCTGGCAGGCTATAAAATCATTGAGGATTTACTTGGGGTTTATGCTGAGGCACTACTCAACAAGCGAGCGGGAAAGGCATCGAGCTATGACACTTTGCTCTTGCATAGCTTACCAGACGGAATTTCCATTGATGATTCTAGCGTGTATAAGACTTTACTGGACACCTCTTGCGTTATTGCAGGCTTGTCTGATGGCGCTGCGGTTTACTTGCACGAGAAAATTATGGGGAAACATCTTTAAAACGAATAGGTCAACCCTACACCCAACAACTGTTTGAATTGAATACGTGGGGTGCCTGGGTCAATCACCACGCCGTCTTCCCCCACAACTTCATCGAATTTGATATCATCATCGTAGATGAGATGCGTGCCAATGTTGGCGTTGATGTACTCGTTTACTTTGAGATTTAGATTCACCTCCCAATCGATATCGATATTACCGAAACTCAACAAATAATCCGTATACAGACTTATCCGATGGTTCATCAAAACATTGGTGAATATCTCTCGCTCCCAAGTATTGGTGACCAAAAAACCAAGTTCCATAAAAACATTGTCTCCAGGATCTAAACCAAAAACCCCTTGGTTGGAAAGCTGCTCATCCAAAACAAAAGTTGCTTTTTGGGTAAAAGGAGATATGTACAAGTCAAACTTGTCTTCTGTATAAATGTAGGAGACTCCCCCTCCAAAAAACAAATAACCTGGGGCCATAAACCTGGAAATTGGCGTGGTACGGTCTGGATATTTAAATCCATTTGAAAATTGGGTGTTGAAATTCATCTTCACTGACACATACCAATTGGTTAAGGTGTCTTTTCGAAAACCAAAGGTTGACGTAAGCCGTATTTGATCATCGGTTTTTCGGAGTTGCCTGCCTTCTTGCGCATTCAGCCCATAGCGCAGACGTAATTCATTGTCCCAGTTCAAGTATCGAAACTTGTAATTCCGCGTAAAACGAGCGTTCGCCAAAGCAGAAATTGAGTTGTCACCACCAGCGTTCCAATTTACGAAAGCCACCTCGTTGATGTTCAAACCAAATTCATGTGTTTTGGTCCAAAAGGAGGTGGGCTTAAACTTTTTATACTTTTTTAAAAGGGGTTTTGTCTTGTTCAATAACGTGATGGGACTTGTTAGCCTTGCACCACGAGGTACATAAAGTAGCTTTACTTCTTTAATTCGAACGACTTGAAAGTCATCAGAAACGGAATCTTGTTCAAACACCCTTAAGGGGTTTACTTGTGCTTTACAGAAAAAGACGCTACACAGTAAAATACCAAAAAGTATCATACTCAATTTCATAGGATACCGTTTATGTAGTTTTTAACCGAATCCATATCGATACCGGATAGTATATGCGTTTCGGGGATGGTACCTTGTTCGATGAAGGCGTCAGGTACCCCCATCACTTTAATACGATTGGTATATTTGTGTAACATATTGAATTCCAAAACACCAGAGCCGAAACCTCCAAGTTCACAACCATCTTCAACTGTGATGATATGTTCGTGTGTTTCCATGATTTCATGAAGTAAAGTGGTGTCCAAAGGTTTGGCAAAACGCATATCGAAGTGCGCGATTTTCTCCTTTTTCGGGTGCGCTTTCAACATTTCCACAACAGCGTTACCGATATGACCCAAGGTTAAAATGGCAATTTTATTGCCTGTTTCAAGGCACCGGCCTTTTCCAAAAGAAATTGTTTCAAAAGGTGCTTTCCAATCTGCATGGGCACCTCTTCCCCTGGGATACCGGATGGCCAGTGGTCCTTGCAGTCCCTTTTGAGCAGTGTACATAATGTTTCGCAACTCCATTTCATTCATAGGTGCAAAAATGGTCATATTCGGAATACATCGGAGATAGGCAATATCAAAAACCCCGTGGTGGGTGGGACCGTCTTGTCCAACTAGTCCTGCGCGGTCCAAGCAGAAAATCACCGGAAGGTTTTGCAAAGCAACATCGTGAATCACTTGGTCATACGCACGTTGTAAAAAAGTGGAGTAGATGTTACAAAACGGGATCAAGCCTTCGACGGCCATTCCGGCCGCCATGGTCACGGCATGTTGTTCGGCAATACCCACGTCAAACGCTCGTTCCGGAATTTCTTCCATCATATAGCGAAGTGAACTTCCCGTAGGCATCGCAGGGGTAATACCCACAATATTTGGATTTTTTTTGGCCAATTCCACCAAGGTATGGCCAAAAACATCCTGGTATTTGGGCGGTAAACCAGAAGCGTCTTTTTTAACACGCTCTCCGGTCACGGCATCAAATTTGCCTGGAGCGTGATAGGTCACTTGGTTTTCCTCCGCCTTTTTCAGCCCTTTTCCTTTTGTGGTAATGACGTGTAGAAAACGTGGCCCTTTTATTTTTTTAAGTTCTTCCAGTGCGGTAATGAGTTCCTCCAAATTGTGCCCATCTACGGGGCCCGAATAATGAAGGTTGAGACATTCAAACAGATTTTGTTCTTTGGCGTCACCTGTTTTGACTTGGGTTAGATAGGCTTTCAGTGCGCC
>JBCBCH010000306.1:0-3878 GCA_038530835.1 Bacteroidota bacterium
AATATGTTGCGCACCACCATGGAAAGTATGGCCGCGGTATTGGGTGGAGCCAATGTGGTTTGCAATTTGAACTATGATTCGGTTTATCATAAAACGAACGCTTTTGCCGAGCGTGCGGCACGAAATCAGTTGCTTTTGTTAAAAGAAGAAAGCTTTTTCGAATCAGGTAGCATGCCCACCGAAGGCAGCTATTATATTGAGACACTTACTCATCAAATAGCAGAAAAGGCCTTGGAATTGTTCAAAGAAATAGAGTCGTCTGGCGGATTTCTAAAGACATTACACCAAGGTACCATTCAGAAAAAAATAAAGCAAAGCGCTGAAAAGGAACAAACCCTTTTTGACAAAGGAGAATTAGTATTGGTGGGCTCCAACAAATATGCAAACGCCGACGACCACATGAAAAATAGCATAGAACGCGCTCCCTTTGCTAAAAAAAGAGCGCGCAAAACCCAAATCGAACCCATTGTACCCAAAAGGTTGTCCAGCGGTATGGAAATGGAGCGGTTATATCAGGAGTAGCCCAAATGTAATTGCCCCTTTAAAAACCAAGAAATCCTGACGATAAGATAGTTGGCCAACACATACCATTTTTGAAAGGTTGTCAAGGATACGTAAAACCTTAAAAGACATTAAGTAACCTTCTATAAATGAAAACTTTAACTTTCTTTAACGCCGAATTATAAGGTTATCCACTTACTGTTAACAAATTCCGTTTTTTGGCATGGCAAATAATCGTATTTTTAGCCTCTAACTTACTATGAAATGGGCAAGATTATTGCTATTGCTAATCAGAAGGGAGGAGTAGGGAAAACAACAACCACAGTAAACTTAGCCGCTTCTTTAGGTGTTCTCGAAAAGAAAGTTTTATTGATTGATGCCGACCCTCAGGCCAACGCCACTTCTGGATTGGGCATTGAGGTAGATAGCGTTGAGAAAGGCACCTACCAACTACTGGAACATACCATGGGACTTGATGAGGTCATCATTCCTACGGATAGTCCAAATGTCGATTTGATTCCAGCACATATTGATTTGGTCGCTATTGAGATTGAATTGGTGGACAAAGACAATCGAGAGTATATGCTGAAAGAAGCCTTAGGTGCTATCGGTGACCGCTACGATTTCATTTTGATTGATTGTGCGCCATCTTTGGGATTGTTGACGTTGAATGCGTTGACGGCCGCAGATTCTGTTATGATTCCGATTCAATGTGAATATTTTGCACTTGAAGGTCTAGGGAAATTGCTCAATACAGTTAAGAGCGTGCAAAAAATCCATAACAACGATTTGGACATTGAAGGCATGTTGCTGACCATGTACGATTCAAGACTGCGATTGTCAAACCAAGTTGTGGAAGAAGTAAAAAAACACTTTGCGGATATGGTTTTCGATACCATAATCCAGCGAAACGTAAGATTGAGTGAAGCACCCAGCTACGGTGAAAGCATCATCAAATATGATGCAAGCAGCAAGGGTGCAACCAATTACTTAAATTTGGCCAACGAAATCTTAAAGAAAAACAAGGAGAAAGTGTAGATGGCGAAGGCAACGAAAAAACAGGCCCTCGGAAGGGGCCTTTCCGCTTTATTAAAAGACCCTGAAAACGACATTCAGTCGGTTTCGGACAAAAATGCAGATAAGGTTATCGGCAATGTGGTTGAACTGGATTTGGAATCCATTGAAGTAAACCCTTTCCAACCCCGAACCAATTTCAATGATGAGGCCTTGGAAGAACTTGCCAGTTCCATTCGTGAATTGGGTATCATCCAACCCATAACGGTTCGCAAATTGGATTTTGACCGATATCAGCTGGTTTCAGGAGAGCGAAGGTTCAGAGCTTCCAAGAAAGTAGGACTGGCAACCATTCCGGCTTACATCCGCATTGCGAATGACCAAGAGTCTTTGGAAATGGCCTTGGTTGAAAACATCCAACGACAAGACTTAGACCCCATCGAAATTGCACTTTCATACCAACGCCTGATTGATGAAATCCAGGTTACACAGGAAAAGTTGAGTGAACGCGTCGGAAAAAAGCGTTCCACCATTACCAACTACATGCGTCTTTTAAAGTTGCATCCCATTATACAGACTGGAATGCGTGATGGCTTCATCAGTATGGGTCATGGTCGAGCTCTTGTCAACATCGACAAGAAAAAAGACCAAATCGATATTTACGAAAAAATCGTTTCCCAAAGTCTTTCCGTCCGCGAAACGGAACAATGGGTAAAAAACTTTAAGGAAGGTAAAAACGGTTCTTCGCCACAAGCTAAAGATAGCACTCCAAAAGAGCTGCCCGGTTTTGCCCAAAAAGGAGCACAAAATATCAGTGATTTTCTATCCGCAAAGGTGGAGATTGCCGCCAGCGCACAAGGAAAAGGTAAAATCGTTATTCCTTTTCATTCCAAGGAAGAATTTCAGCGTTTACGAAAACTGCTAACGAGTGATAAATAGGCACTTTCTTTGCATTGCTATTTTGTTTTTGGTTGTTGGGAACGTAAGTGCCCAAGACGACATTCCCGATCAGGCACCGCCTCCCAAGGAAATTGATTCTTTGGCCCAGGACCTGGAGAATTCAGGGATAGTTATCCAAGAAGTCACTTACGAAAAAAAGGCCATAAATCCCCTAGCACCCAGCAAAGCGGCTTTTTATTCCGCCGTGCTTCCGGGATTAGGACAGTTTTACAACAAAAGAGGAGCTTGGTGGAAAATACCGGTTATTTACGGAGGTTTCGCTACTGGAGTTGGACTGTATGCCTTTAACAATGGCGAATACAACAAAGCCCGAGATGCCTTTAAACGAAGGCTAGCAGGTTTTGAAGATGATGAGTTTTTCGATATCAATGGGGACAATCCTCCTGGTTCCGAACCTGACGTAGACGACGAAGCCTTGGAGAGCGCGCAAGAGAACCTCCAACGAAGTCGGGATTTGTGGTTGGTCCTCACCATTGTTTGGTATTCCTTGAACATTATTGAAGCGAATGTTACGGCGCACCTCATGCAATATAATGTAGATGACACCTTGTCTTTTGATATGCGCCCGTTCCTCAACCTAGACCCTGTGACCAACAATCCAAACTATGGAATGGCCCTGGTAATTTCTTTTTGATGATGAGAATAGCATTGTTTGGTTACGGGAAAATGGGTAAAATGATTGAGCAGATTGCTGAAAAAAGGGGACACTCCATCGTGGCGAAAATAGATGAAACTACACAAGCCATTGACTTTTCCCAAATGGATGTTGCTATCGATTTCAGCACCCCAAACGCTGCTTTTACAAACATTTCTTCCTGCCTATCCCACAAAGTTCCCGTGATTTCTGGAACTACCGGCTGGTTGGAAAAGTATGATGAAGTCGTCACCCTTTGCGAAGCGAATAAAGGGGCATTTATTTATGCCTCCAACTTTAGCTTGGGCGTGAATATCTTTTTCGCATTGAACGAATACCTCGCCAAAATGATGGCTCCTTTGGAAGATTATGACGTCAACATTCACGAGGTACACCACACCCAAAAACTGGATGCGCCTAGCGGAACCGCTATTACATTGGCAGAAGGCATTCTTGAAAATAGTGAACACAATACTTGGGGGTTGGTTGGTGAGTCCGAAACCCATGACATTCCGATTTCATCTGAACGGATTGGAACAGTTCCGGGCACCCATACCATTACCTATAAGAATACCATTGATACGCTTCAAATCGAGCATAAGGCCCACAATAGAGAAGGATTTGCCTTAGGCGCCGTTATGGCCGCGGAGTGGATTTTGGGCAAGAAAGGCGTTTTTACCATGCGTGATGTGCTAAACCTTGCTTGAGGCGTAACAATAATGTAACTATGTAGTCTAAGTAACAAAACATTTTCATGGACGGTACACAG
>JBCBCH010000307.1:0-3871 GCA_038530835.1 Bacteroidota bacterium
CACCAGAATTGCCGTAAGCGCTTTTGGGATGCGATAATTCCAAATGATGTAATCCCAAGCCTGAAAATCCATCGGTTGCCCCATGAGGGATTTCAGGGTTTGTGACAATGGAATGGTTACGGAACCCAATGAAATATTCAAAAAAAAAGTCATCACTAAAACCAAAGTCAAGCCTAGGAAAGTGTAACGATATGATTTTGTTTTTGCCATTAATCAATTGGACCAAAGAACTGTAAGGTATGGTTCTCCAAAATTTCGGGGTGCAAGATGGAAATCAAATCTTTTGGCAGGGCCCTTTGTTTTGGGAATCAGTTCTGGAGCCAGTTTAGGGGCTGCTCTTTTCCTTATGGGGATGGCAAGTGCCAACCTATTGGCGTTTTCAGGCTTTTTCAACGATATTTCCCTAGCCGCAGCCGCAAGTATTGGCAGCTTCGCAGTGCTTTTTGTGGTCGTTTTGGTAGCCAATCGGGTGAGGGACACCATGGCCCTTTTGATTATTGGACTGATGTTCGGAAGCATCACAGCGGCCATTGTCAGTATTTTGGCTTATTTCTCCAGTGCCGAAGATCTACAACGGTTTGTATTTTGGTCCTTTGGCAGCCTTGGGGATTTGTCCTATGCCCAAATTGGATTGTTAGCTACGATTTGCGGGTTGGGTTTACTACTATCCATTGCGGCCTTAAAGGCCCTCAATGCATTGTTGTTGGGAGAACAGTATGCCGTAAGTATGGGGATTTCAATCAAACCATCAAGACTTATCATTATTTGTGCAACAGGACTTTTTGCAGGTGGAATTACCGCGTTTGTAGGACCTATCGGATTTGTGGGGTTGGCCGTCCCCCATTTGACACGACAAATCTTCAAAACCATGGACCATAGAATTTTGCTCCCTGCTGTTTTCGGCTACGGGGCCATCCTGATGCTCCTTTGCGATGTTTTGGCCCAGCTCCCTACTTCGGAAAGTGTTTTACCTATCAACGCCATTACTTCTTTGGTAGGGGCTCCGGTAGTAATATGGCTATTGGTTCGAAAACGAAAAATAGTATTCTAAGGCATGGCAAAAACTATTCTTTCCGTAGCTTCTTTGTCCATAGGGTATGGTTCCAAAACCATACTGGCAAATCTTGATTTTTCAGTTCCGGCAGGACGTTTTGTAGGGGTCGTAGGGGTAAATGGGGTAGGCAAATCAACTCTGATGCGAACCTTAGGTGGATTTCAAATGGCTTTAGCCGGTGAAATCCTATTGGATGGCCAATCCATACAGGCCATTGCACCAAACCCTCTCGCCAAACTGCGGAGCGTGGTCTTGACTGAACAAGGTGTGGCACAAAACCTGACCGTTCAAGAACTCATCACTTTGGGAAGATACCCTTACACCAATTGGTGGGGGAAACTAAACAAGGATGACCATCAACAAATTTTGAAAAGCTTAGAGCGTCTCGAACTTATTCATTTGAAAGACCGTAAGTTCCATGAGCTAAGCGATGGACAACGTCAGAGGGTATGGTTGGCACGTGCACTGGCCCAACAAACTCCCGTTATCTTTTTAGACGAGCCGACCACGCATCTTGACTTATATCACAAAATCCAAATTTTGAAGATGCTCCAAAACATTAGTCATAATGAGGATAAAAGCATCCTTTTTACCACCCATGAAATCAATATGGCGCTTCAACTATGCGATTACATATTGCTTTTGGACCCTACTTCATCTGCTTTTGGCACCCCCGCAGAATTAATTGCAGAAGGACATTTCAAGCGCTTGTTCCCTAAAGGAATGGTTGATTTTGATGAAAAAACTGGTGCTTTTGTAATTAAATGATACGCAAAGCTTCTTTGGGAATCCGTTATCTTTAACTTGATTTTGACATATGACTTCTGAACTGATTTATCTTCTTGTTGGTGTACTCTGTCTTGCTACGGGCGTGCTACTGGGCAATTACTTGCATAAACTCAAAATGCGCGGAACCCAAGGGATTTGGGAAGAACGTGAAAAACAACTTCAAAATAGCTTAATTGCAAAGCAGGAAGAGCAAAAAACCCAAATAGCTCAGTCGCAACAATTACAGGCAGAAAAAGAGCTGCTGGGGCAACAAATCATCCGGCATCAAGCGGAAGTTCAAAATCTTACACAAAAAAACGAGGAGCAGAAAAAAGAGGTTGAACAATTGCAAGAAAAGTTCACCAAGGACTTTGAAATTTTGGCCAATAAAATCTTGGAGGATAAATCCAAACGATTCACCGAAAAGAACAAAGAAAACATTGAAAACATCTTGACCCCTTTAAATAGAAAGATTAAGGAATTCGAGGACAAGGTAGAAAAATCCCAAAAGGAAAACATCAGTATTCATTCAGCGCTCAAAGAGCAATTGTTACATCTTCAGAACCAAAATTTGAAGATAACCCAAGAAGCCGAAAACCTTACCAAAGCCCTTAAAGGAGATAGCAAAATGCAAGGAAACTGGGGAGAATTGGTGCTGGAAAGAGTACTTGAAAAGTCTGGTTTGGAAAAAGACCGCGAGTATAGTGTCCAGCAGAGTTTCACCTTGGAGGATGGAAGTCGGGTAATGCCCGATGTAATAATTCATTTGCCAGACGGTAAAAAGATGATTGTCGATTCCAAGGTATCCCTAACGGATTACGAACGCTATACCAACGCCGAGGAAGCTGATAAACCAAGTTTTCTAAAAGACCATATTGCCTCGCTTCGAAAACACGTTTTGCAATTGTCGGCCAAAAAGTATGAGGACCTCTATGCCATGGAAAGTCCTGATTTTGTTTTGATGTTCGTTCCCATTGAGCCTGCTTTTGCCATAGCGATCAACGAAGACAGTAGTTTGTACAACAAAGCCTTTGAACAAAATATTGTTATCGTTACCCCTTCTACTCTTTTGGCTACGCTTCGCACTATTGATTCTATGTGGAGCAACGAGAAGCAGCAGCGCAACGCCATGGAAATCGCACGGCAAGCGGGTGCGCTTTACGATAAGTTTGAAGGTTTTGTCACCGATTTGACACGAGTGGGCAAAAAAATGGATGAAGCCAAAAACGAATATCGTGGTGCGATGAACAAGCTTGTAGAAGGTCGTGGAAATCTAGTTACCAGCGTAGAAAAACTCAAAAAAATGGGGGCCAAGGCCAAAAAATCCTTGCCCGAACCCATTTTAAAGCGTGCCCAAAATGTTGAAGAAGATTCCAATCCAACCTTAGAACTATAGTCATGAAAAAATTTGTTTTCTTATTTATTGCAATCGTATTGCTCGGTGTATCCGCTTACTTTGCCTTTGTATATTATGTCCCCTTTAGTGAAGGGTATCGCTCGGGCGAGCTTATCAAGTTTAGCCGAAAAGGCGTTTTGGTCAAGACTTGGGAGGGTGAAATCAGTCAAGGCATCTCCGGAGCTCAGATTTTTCAGTTTTCCGTACAGGACAACAAAAAAGAAGTCATTGAAAAGCTCAAGGAATATCAAGGGCAGTATGTAAAAGTAACCTACGAAGAACGCTATACTACCTTTTTTTGGTGGGGCGACACCAAATATTTCATTACCGAAGTAGTTAAAGAAAGTTCACCACATTTCCGCAAATGAAAAAATTCAAAACGGCAAAGGAATCCAAAGTATCCATAACGGAATTGATGTTGCCTTCTCATTCCAACTTCGGTGGTAAAGTTCATGGGGGGTATATCCTGAACTTGATGGACCAAATAGCCTTTGCTTGCGCCAGTCGTCACTCGCAAAGTTATTGTGTCACCGCTTCTGTAAACCGAGTGGATTTCTTAAATCCCATAGATGTGGGTGAGCTAGTGACTCTAAAAGCTAGTATCAATTATACTGGAAAAACTTCAATGGTGGTTGGGGTTCGGGTCGAATCGG
>JBCBCH010000308.1:0-3861 GCA_038530835.1 Bacteroidota bacterium
TAATGAAAGGTTTCTTTGCTGATGGATGAAAGGGCATTATTCAATTGAAGAATACGTTGACGGTCTTCGCTTTGGTCTTTCTCTAAGATGAGATTATAGAAAATCTCTTGATTCAAGTCTGAAAAACGAGAGGGCAATCTGCTTTCCATTTCAGTGGCCAAAACCGGAGAAACGATTACATATGAACTGAATAAAGACTTGTTTTTGAACAAAAAGTAGTTTCCGAAGTTCCCGGTGATGTCATAACCAATAAACATTTTGAAAGGAGCAATGTTATACGAGGTCTCTAGATAGGGAATTAGTTCCATGCCCAAAAACTCATAAAAAGCGGCGCCTTTTTCGGTAGGCAGACCAGATGCTTGGTCAAAATCGCAGTCATCCCAGCGAAGGTCATTTTCACTTTGGTGAACCCCGACAACAATAGCTTCCGGCATACGGCCATGTCTGCTGTATAATTTGGAATTGGCTACGGTGATATCGAACAAATACTCTGCATCGAGCACAACAATGAGTGCGTACTGCTTTTCCTCACTGTAGTCTTCAGGAAAATAATAGGATACGTCCCTTCTTTCCTGTAATTTGAAGGATTCGAAAATTTCTTGTTTGACTTGTCCATATGTCGCTAGGGAAAAGATTCCCAGACATACGAGTAGAATTCGTTTCATTTGGTTAAGCTTTTATTTTATAGGGACTTAGCTGCTTTTGTTCAATAACGGTAATACCATGAAAGATATTGCCCCAAAAACAACGACCATGAGGGTTTGGGAAATCCACATGATCCAGCCAAAAGCATCACCTGAAACGGAATCTACTCCGTAAATACCCAAAGCTGCACTTACTGCAATAGGATACAAACCGATGCCGCCATTTGTCGCACTAATGGCAAAGGCCCCTGCAATAAAAGCGACGAGAATGGGCCCAAGCCCAAGAGGTTCGGTTTCGGGAAGGGTATATTTTATGACCCAAAACATACCTATATAGGCCAACCAGATGAAAAGGGTATGGCCAATAAAAGACCATTTTTTTTCCATTTTAAAAATACTCAGGATACCCTGTAGCAGGCCAGTTAAAAATCCCCGAAGTTTTTGAACCAACTTGGAATTTGACTTTTTGATGATTCTCAAGAAAATAATCAGTCCGATGACACCAGCAACCGCAACACTTGGCATTGCGACCATATTCAAGCCTCTGGTTTTGGCGATATCCAGAATCACATCGGTTTGAAGGATTAGGGTTAGGATGATAACCAACAACAGCATAATCAAATCAATGACCCTTTCCGTGACAATGGTTCCAAACCCTTTTTCGAACGGAACTTTTTCATATTTGGTCAATGCGGTGGCCCGCAGGACCTCACCAGAACGGGGAATTCCCAAATTGGCGAAATAAGCAATTAAAACGATAAACAGATTATTGCTGATTTTGGGTTGATAGCCCAAGGGTTGCAACAGATAATTCCAACGTATGGCTCTTGACAGGTGGCTTAAAATACCCAGCAAAAGCGAAATAGCTACCCAAAAAGGGTCTACATTTTTAACGTAAAATACGATTTGTCCTCTTTCCGTGGCACTGGTGGAAAAATAAGAATACGCTACCAATCCCAAACCCAGTAGCATGGGAATGGCAATGTTCAGTGTCTTTTTTAAGGAAGGATTCAAGCTATTTCAATAGATTGGTCGCTTCTTCAGGAAATACGAGGGAGGGATTGAAGGTTTTCGCTTCCTCAATATCCATCCAGGCATAGGTTATCAATATCAAGACATCTCCTACGGCAACTTTTCTGGCAGCAGCACCATTTAGGGTTATTTCTCCCGAATTTCGAGGTCCTGGGATGGCATAGGTTTCCAATCGTTCACCGTTGTTGTTGTTCACGATTTGAACTTTTTCACCACGAATAATGTTTGCTGCATCCATTAAATCCTCATCAATGGTGATGCTCCCAATATAGTTTAGGTCAGCTCCGGTAACTTTTACCCGATGGATTTTCGATTTTACAACTTCTATCTGCATGGCGCAAAATTAGTTAATTGAGTCTTAGATTGTCAATCAGCCGAACTTCATCAGCATAAACTGCAATAAAAGCTCGGTACTTTAGGTTTTTTAAATTATTTCGGGAAGGGGTCAAGGTCAATTCGTCTACGATTTCAAAATATTCCAAATCAAATAATTCGGATTGCTCAAAGGCATGCTTAACCCATTCCATAATTTCTTTTGCACTTTCCGTGCCAAATTTGCTTTTGGCAGTTTGCAGGCAGTCATGTATGATTCCCGCCGCTTTTCGGGTATTGTCAGTAAGGCGTTGGTTTCTTGAACTCATGGCCAGTCCGTTGGATTCTCGTTCTATCGGACAACCTATAATTTCTACAGGGATTTGTTGTAGTTCGACCAACTTTCGTATGATTTGGAGCTGTTGAAAATCCTTCTCCCCAAAATAGGCCTTATCTGGAGCAACCGCTCTTAAGAGTAGTTCTACAATTGTGCCAACACCATCGAAATGACCAGGTCTGAAGGCACCTTCCATCACCTTGTCTAAACCATCAAACTCATATTCTTGGGATTTGGGTTGGTCACCATAAATCGCTTCAACCGTAGGTGCAAAAACAACAATTTTCTGAGAAACAGAATCCAAAAGCTTCAAATCACTTTCCAAACCCCTGGGATATTTTTCCAAATCTTCGGCGTTATTGAATTGGGTAGGATTCACAAAAATGCTTACCACCACAATGCTGTTCTCTAAAAGACATTTTTTGACCAAAGCCAGATGTCCCTGATGCAAGGCGCCCATAGTGGGAACAAGGCCAATGGATAGGCCTGCATCCCGCTGTATTTCGAGATGTTCGGAAAGCTGTTGTCTGGTTTGAAAAATAGGCATGAACGGCACAAAAGCGTGCAAAAATACTATAAATACTGGTAATCAGCATTATTTTTGTACTTTTGCAGCTACGTTTTTTCGATAAACAAAATTTGAGTGCATGAATGGTAAAAAGATATTGTTCGTATCTTCTGAACTAGTACCTTACCTCCCCGAGAATCCAGTTTCCTTAATGTCATACGAAGCCCCCAGAATGGTCAACAGTAACGGAGGGCAAATCCGTATTTTCATGCCCCGTTACGGCAACATCAATGAAAGAAGGCATCAATTGCACGAGGTCATTCGATTGTCTGGGATGAATTTGGTAATCAATGACATGGATATGCCGCTAATCATAAAGGTAGCGTCCATTCCAAGAGAGCGCATTCAGGTGTACTTTATTGATAATGAAGAGTATTTCAAGCGAAAGGCTACCTTCCGTGATGCGGATGGCAATTTGTTTCCAGACAATGATGAACGCGCGATATTTTTCGCTAAAGGTGTTGTTGAAACGGTTAAGAAGTTGAACTGGTCCCCTGATATTATTCACGTGCATGGTTGGATGGCTTCGCTTTTACCATTATATCTAAGAACATATTATACCGACGAGCCCCTATTTGCCGATAGCAAAATCGTAACCTCAGTTTATGAAACCGGTTTTGAAGGAGCCTTGGATACAGAAATGTCAGGCAAAATCAAATTTGATGGTATCTCCGAAGACAGTGTCGAAGCGTTGTCTACTCCTGACTATAATAATTTGTTAAAGGTAGCTATTGATCATTCGGACGCGGTTATTTTAGCCTCAGAAACGGTTCCGGAGGATTTAAAAAGTCATGTTGACAGTCTTACCAAACCCGTTTTGGATTATGTTTCCCCGCAAGAAGCGGAGGAAGCCTATACCAATTTCTATAAAACGGAAGTCCTAAAATAAGTAAAGCTACTTGAGTAACAATACGAGCGGTTCTCCGTCCGTAAATCGGGTCATTGAAGGTTCCCAATTGATAAAGAGG
>JBCBCH010000309.1:0-3859 GCA_038530835.1 Bacteroidota bacterium
TTGAAATTGTCCCGACCAAAGTATCCAGAAAGAAACAACCGATTCTTTTCACCCAGTTCATAGTTCGCTTTGAGGTTGAGGTCGTAGAAACCGGCGGTGTTCTTCTCTCCCGCCAGCTTTAGAAGGACATCCAAATAGGAACTTCTACCGGCAACCAAAAAGGAACCCTTGTCCTTGAAAAGAGGGCCTTCAGCAGCCAAACGACTCGAAATGACTCCGATACCACCAGTTAACGCGAAGTTTTTTCGGTTACCATCCTTTTGGCGTACATCAAGAACGGAAGAAACCCTCCCCCCAAACCTCGCGGGGATTCCCCCTTTGTACAGTTTTAAGTCTTTTACGGCATCGGCATTAAAGACCGAGAAAAAACCAAGTAGGTGAGAGGTATTATAAATAATCGCCTCATCCAAGAGTACAAGGTTTTGGTCTGCCGCACCACCACGCACATGGAATCCGGCGGAACCTTCCCCATTGGCGGTCACCCCAGGCAATACCTGCAAGGATTTGATAACATCTACTTCACCCAAAACCACGGGCATCTGTTTCACAGTACTAATGTTGAGTTTGGATACGCTCATTTCGGGTTTCCGTAGTAGTGCACGCTCAGGTTCTTCTGCAGTGACCTCCACTTCGGTCAATTGATAGGAAGTGGATTGGAGTTCAATATCCAATTTTTGGTTTTGCGTAAGGTCAATGTCGCGAATGACATCTTGATAGCCCAAATAAGAGAAGACCAAGCTGTATTTGCCTGCGGGAGCGGTTAGGGAATAAAATCCATATTCGTTGGTCACCACCCCAATGGTGGTGCCTTTCAAGAAAACGGTGCTTCCAAAAAGAGTCTCCCCATTTTGTTGGTCCGTTAGCGTTCCACTCACCGTGAAATTTTGCTGCGCGCTTAAGATTTGGACTCCCAAAAACGCTAAAAAGAATACTATGTGCCATCGTTTGATGGACTTGGACAGTGTTGTCATGAATTATTGGTTTACGATTGTTGCTTTCATTTCTGTTTGTTTTTTGGAATGCATTCGATTTAAGGACACCGAGGGTTTTACAAGGGTTGCATCCTTCTGAAAAAAGATTTTTGAGCAAGGTGTTTATAGGGGTGAAAGTGGATTAGAAAGGTTTATCTACCAATAGATTACAATTCAGTCGCTAAAATTGACAATTGGGTCAATGCGAAAGGGTTTGGTCACCAAAACGGAACATCTTTGCCCTGTAACAATCAAAAAACGAGCAGTCATGAAAATCACCAACCTCCTTTTTGTCGGTCTTTTTGTCGGAATACATGCGATGATGGGACAAGAAATAGGAGAACTTACCGTGACCGTAACGAACATTTCAAACAACAAAGGTGTTATTCGAGTAGGTCTTTATGATTCCGAATCGAATTGGTTGGATAGGATTTATGAAGGCAGGGATGGTGTCATCAAAGATGGAAAAAGCACCGTAACCTTTTCGAACATCCCCTATGGCACCTATGGTATTTCCCTTTTTCATGACAAAAACGAGAATGGAAAACTGGATTTGATTCTAGGGTTCATGCCAAAAGAAGACTACGGTTGTAGCAATGGGGCGAAAGGACGATTTGGTCCACCAACTTGGGGTGATGCGAAATTTACTTTAAATCAAAAAACGATAAAACAAACCATTAAACTTTAAGTCATGAAAAAATTGATTATCGCATTACTATTGATAAGTTCAGGTGTTTACGCTCAGGGTGCCTATGAGAAGGGCATGGAGAAGGCTTTAGGACTTTGGAGCGAGGGTAAAACCACGGATGCTTCCAATTTGTTTGAACGTATCGCCATGGCGGAACAAGACAATTGGTTGCCTTATTACTACGTGGCCCAAATCAATACAGTAACCACTTTTGGTGAAAAGGACGAAAAAATTGTGGGAGAACGTCTCGGGAAAGCTAAGGAGTTTTTGGATGTGGCAAAAGCTATTTCTCCTGATAATCCTGAACTTCTGGTGCAAGAGGCAATGATTAACACAGCCTGGATTGCATTTGACGGCGCAACCTACGGCATGACCCTCTCTGGAAAGAATGTGAAATTGTACCAGGAGGCGATTGCACTTGCACCGGAAAATCCTAGAGTGGTGTTTTCGAAGGCTGAATGGGATATGGGTACCGCACGCTATTTTGGTAAGGACACCACTCCCTATTGCCAGGATTTGGAAAAGGCCGTTGAACTTTTCGCTACCTTTAATCCAGAAACACCTTTTTATCCCAAATGGGGAAAGGAACGCGCAGAAGCAGTGCTTTCCGAGTGTAAAAGTGAATAAAGAATGCCGAGGTTTTTTAGAGAACTTTTTAAATCTGTTTTAGTCGGGACGGCGATATATATCGTCTTCCTGATTATTTTTTATGCCAACGGGGTAACATTTACTACCCAGGAATTGCTGCAGGAGTTTGGCGAAAGCATGATTTTCTCGGTCATCATCTACCTGTGCAACGCCTATGTTTTCATTCTGTTCATGCGAAAGTTTGGAAACAAATTCTTCCAATTAAAAATTCTAGGACTAGGGATTCTCTGCAATATTGCGGCCTCCGCCATAGGTATTTTTGTATCCCGGTTCATTTTGTTCGTTCTCGTTCATGATACCCCTGTCATGGATTTCCTAACGGGTGAAAAACTAAGTTTTTACAAGGTGTCTTTCATCATTTCAATGGTGGTTACCCTTCTGTTCTATGCAATTTTTTACTATCGCTACTACAAGGAGAAGCAGGTCAAGGAGCAAAAAATGATTGCAGGCACCGCTTCAGCACGATTTGATGCTCTTAAAAACCAATTAGACCCCCACTTTCTCTTTAACAGTCTTAACGTATTGACGAGTCTAATTGAAGAAGACCCACACCAAGCCCAAAAGTTTACTACCTCCCTTTCCAAAGTTTATCGGTACGTTTTGGAGCAGAAAAACAAGGATTTGGTCACCGTAGATGAAGAACTTCGCTTTGCGCGGACCTATGTACGGCTGCTAAAAATGCGTTTTGAAGACAGTATCGTGTTCGATATTCCAGAGCAGTCCAGTATTCCAGATGCCCGTATCGTGCCGCTTTCATTACAACTGCTATTGGAGAACGCAGTAAAGCACAATGTGGTAACTTCTTCCAAACCCTTACGTTTATCGGTTAGGGAAGAAGGCGGCATGTTGGTGGTACATAATAATTTGCAAGAGAAGCAGGTGGTAAAAAAGAGCAGTGGAGTTGGGTTGCAAAACATCAAACAACGTTACGCGATTTTGTCTGATAGAGAAGTAATTATAAATAAGACAGCCTCTGATTTTAGCGTATCCCTACCCATGCTGACCAAACAAGTTTCAGCCATTGAAATCCAACAAAACTCCATAGAAGAAAAACGCTATTTAAAGGCCAAGGAAAAGGTTGAAGTCATAAAAGGGTTTTATAGCAACCTTATCAGCTATATCATTGTTATTCCTTTTCTCTGGTGGCTCAATTTTAGGACCACTGAATTTCTTTGGGCCTTTTTTCCAACGATTTCCTGAGGTTTCGGGGTCGTTGTCCATGGACTGGAAGCCTACAACAGAAATCCGTTATGGGGTAAACGTTGGGAAGAGCGAAAAATCCAAGAGCTTATGGAGCGGGAGGATTTTGAATAGTCCTTGCTGTCCAATATTTCCCAAAGCGTTTTACAACTCATCCCAAGAAAACGACAATTCGCGAATTCCTTTTTCAATCCCTCTTTTTTGTGCCCTAAGTTTGAACCATACAATCAAACAAAAATAATCAAGATGAAAACGAACAGCGAACTACGATATGAAGCCGCAAAACAAAAGGTAGAAGAAATCAAATCCTTTTACGTGCATGCCATAGTGTACACTATTGTGATATCCCTAT
>JBCBCH010000310.1:0-3847 GCA_038530835.1 Bacteroidota bacterium
TGATGGCGTTGGACATTAAGTTTCGCAATACCGTCTTGATCATGTTGTTGTCGGCGAACGCAAAAGTGTCTTTGGGAACGTTGTTGTGCAGCGTGATTTTTTTATGTTCGCTGCCCAATTTCAATAAGCGAAAGGTTTGCTCCACCAGATCGTGAATATCCAATTTTTCGGGAATCATTTGAATTTGCCCACTCTCCGATTTAGCCCAGCCCAAGAGATTTTGAAGCAGATTCAAAGCTTCATCCATCGTCTTTAAAAGCCCAAAAACGGTCTCGTCTAAAAAAGCATCACTTTTTGGGTCGATAATACCCCGAAGGATAAAATCCATTTTGAGTTTTGCCGCACTGAGTGGTGAGCGAAGGTCATGTCCAATAATGGAAAACATCCGGTCCTTCAAGTCATTGGATTGTTGCAGGTTATGAGCCTGCTCTTCAATCTTGTTTCTTGCCCTGCGAAGTTCCACATGTGTACGAATACGGGCCACAAGTTCTTGCTCGTTAAAAGGCTTGGTCACATAGTCGACGCCACCCACCTCAAAACCACGAATTTTATCCTTTACATTGACTTTTCCGGTCAAAAAGATGATGGGAATATCGTTATAGACGTCAATGGCTTTTACTTTCTCGCAAAGCTCAAAGCCATCAATACGTGGCATAATCACATCCAACAGAATCAAATCAGGTTTGGCCTTGGCCAATTCGGAAAAGAAAACGTCATCATTACTAGTGCCCACGAATTCATATCCGTTACGCTCCAAGATGAACCGTAGCAATTCCAAATTCAGTTCTTCATCATCTACGGCAAGAACATAGGGTTTTTGCTTATTGTCGGATACCATATTCAAAGAAGTTCTTACACGAAAGTAGGAAAAAGTTTGTATCGACTTAGGAATTCACTGTGAATTGAGCATCCAAAAGGTTAATAGTATTGGCGAATCAAGGGATTAAAGCTATCTTGAGGGAATTCCACAAACAAAAAACGGGAGTTCACAACAATAATTAATGATATCTTTTTTGTAGGATTATATTTACATAAAAGTAAAACAAAGCCTATATCATGGCCAATATCTTAGTTACCGGAGGAGCGGGGTTTATCGGTTCGAACTTCATCCCTTATTTTTTGGAATCGAACCCAGAATCGAATATTGTAAATCTCGATGCACTTACGTACGCCGGAAATCTCGAGAACCTATCCGAACTTGAAAATCATCCGAGGTATACCTTTATAAAAGGTGATATCTGCGACCGAGCATTAATTGAACGCATTTTTGATGTCCACAAGATTGATGGTGTTATTCACTTTGCTGCGGAATCCCATGTGGACAACTCCATCACCAATCCAGATGCATTTATGCAGACGAATATCATTGGCACGTTCAACTTGATTGATGTAGCCAAAAAGCAATGGATGGTGAGCCCTGGAGTGTATAAGGAAGCGTATCAAAAAGCACGTTTTCATCACGTATCCACGGATGAGGTCTATGGAACCTTAGGTGAAACGGGTTTGTTTTCGGAAGCTACACCTTATGCGCCCAATAGTCCGTATAGCGCTTCAAAAGCCTCATCGGATTTTATTGTTCGCAGCTACCATCATACGTATGGAATGAACGTGGTGACCACTAATTGCTCCAACAATTATGGTCCCAAACAACACGATGAGAAGCTTATCCCAACCATCATACGCAAAGCGTTGAATGAGGAAGCTATTCCAATTTATGGGGATGGGTCAAACATTCGCGATTGGCTGTATGTATTGGACCATTGTAAGGGTATTGCCCTCGTATATGACAATGGCGTTTCCGGGGAAACCTATAACATTGGAGGACGCAACGAAAGAAACAATTTATACATCGCCGAAACCGTTTGTAAACTGCTTGATGAAAAGCACGCTCGTGAAAACGAAAAGTCTTACATGGAACTCATTAGTTTTGTGAAAGATAGAGCAGGCCACGATTTTAGATATGCCATTGATGCCGACAAAATTGAAGGCGATTTAGGTTGGAAGGCAGATGAGAATTTTGAAACGGGTATCGACAAAACCATCGATTGGTATATCAACCGTTTTGTGAATACCGAAGACAAGACATTGACCCCAAAATCATAACCAAAACCGATTTAACAAAACACCATGAAAGGAATTATTTTGGCAGGCGGTTCAGGCACTAGACTTCACCCCATAACCTTGGCGGTAAGCAAGCAGCTTGTACCCGTTTATGACAAACCCATGATATATTACCCGTTATCGACCTTAATCGAGTCGGGTATTTGGGAAATACTTATTATTTCCACCCCTCAAGATTTACCGCTATTTGAACGTCTTTTGGGCGATGGTCGCAGATATGGCTGTCGTTTTGAATATGCAGTCCAGGAGCAGCCTAACGGTTTGGCCGAGGCCTTTATTATTGGGGAAGAGTTTATTGGAGATGATAAGGTAGCCTTGATTTTAGGGGATAACATTTTTTACGGAACCGGGTTGGACAAACTTTTGCAGTCCAACAATGATCCTGACGGAGGAATTATTTACGCTTATCACGTAAACGACCCGGAACGTTACGGGGTAGTTAGTTTTGATGAACAAGGCAATGCCATTTCCATTGAAGAAAAGCCTAGCGAACCGAAATCAAATTATGCGGTGCCCGGGATTTATTTCTACGACAATGCCGTGGTTGAAATTGCTAAAAACATTGAGCCCAGCGCCAGAGGCGAACTCGAAATTACAGACGTGAATCGCGAGTATCTGAAAAGGGGGCAGCTGAAAGTAAGTATTATGGACCGCGGAACGGCTTGGTTGGACACCGGAACGTTTCAGTCGCTAATGCAGGCTTCGCAATTTGTACAGGTTATTGAGGAAAGACAAGGTTTGAAAATTGGTGCGATTGAATCTTCAGCGTATAAAATGGGCTTTATCACCAAAAGTCAATTCAAGGCTTTAACCGAGCCTTTCTTAAAGAGTGGATATAGCACAAAATTATTGGAAGTACTGACCTAAGGGATATGAACGTAACCAAAACAAATATTGATGGATGTTTCATTCTTGAACCGAGAGTGTTTGAGGATGAGCGCGGGTACTTTTTTGAGAGTTTCAACCAACAACTTTTTGAATCTTTGACCGGAGCAAAACCCTATTTTGTGCAAGACAATGAGTCTTTTTCAACCAAAGGAGTGCTGCGAGGATTGCATTTTCAAAAAGGAGAGTATGCCCAAGCCAAATTGGTTCGGGTGTCAAAAGGTGAAGTGTTGGATGTTGGCGTAGACCTCCGTCCAGATTCAGGCACGTATGGCGCCGTAGTCAGCACAGTACTTTCTGCGGAAAATCGCAAACAACTGTTTTTGCCTAGAGGCTGCGCGCATGGATTCGTCACGTTGAGTAAAGAAGCCATTTTCTGTTATAAGTGTGATAATTTTTACCATAAGGAATCTGAAGGAGGAATTCTCTACAATGACCCTACCTTTGCCATCGACTGGATATTGGCAGAGGAAGAATTGATTATTTCTGAAAAGGATAAACAACTTCCCCTCTTCAAGGAATTCGTAAAATTATAAGAATGAGAATTTTGGTAACCGGGGCTTCCGGGCAACTGGGAAGCACATTAAATGCAATTAAGGACCAATTCCCTACCATTCAATGGGTGTTTAAATCCTCTTCGGAATTGAACGTTACCCAGCCCCAATCCGTGACGGCTGCTTGGGAAAATGAAACCTTTGATTATTGTATCAACTGTGCGGCCTATACCAATGTGGATGGGGCCGAAGTAGAGCGTGAAAAAGCATATGATATTAATGTCACCGGTGCCAAAAATCTTGCCATTGCCTGTGCCGAAAATAATACGGTACTCATTCATATTTCA
>JBCBCH010000311.1:0-3843 GCA_038530835.1 Bacteroidota bacterium
AATCTGGCTTGCGAGCCGGATTGGATCGGGACTGACCGGGGTGCTTTATGTGTTGGATGAGCCTTCTATCGGGCTGCACCAGCGCGACAATGATCGGCTTCTGACGACACTCAAAAACCTGCGCGACCAAGGCAACACGGTCATCGTCACCTACTTCTTTATCCATATCCGTGGCCAACGCAACATCTTCCAAGAACTCGGTCAAACTCCCCGTGGCATCGGCCAATTCCTTTTGGCCTTCCACAAAATCCTTGATACCATTGAGCAACTCCTCAATGTTCTCCATTCGTGCGATACCCTCTGGGGTACCATCTTTTTTGAACTCCAAAAGCAAACCCGTTTTTTTGGCTACGTGCTCGGCCAAGGCAAATGCATCTGCATTTTGGTTCATGATTTGGAAGCTTTTAATCATGGTGACAAAATCTTCCAGTTTTCTACGGGTACCTGCATTTACGTTTACAGGAAATTCCGTCAAGTTTGCCATCACTTCGAAAATGGAACGTCCATATTCATTCGCAGCAACGGTAAGCTTGTCCATTGTACTTTGGCCAATTCCCCTGGCGGGAAAATTAATCACCCTCTTGAGTGCTTCCTCATCTTTTGGATTGATGACCAAACGCAAATAGCCTAAAACATCTTTGATTTCCTTTCTTTGGTAGAAAGAAAGTCCCCCATAAATGCGATAGGGGATATCCCGTTTGCGCAAGGCATCTTCAATAGACCTCGACTGGGAATTGGTTCGGTACAACACGGCAAATTCACCATTCTGCATTTGCTGCTGCATCTTCTGCTCGAAAATGGAAGAAGCCACATACCGGCCTTCTTCGGCATCGGTAATACTTCTATGGATTTTTATTTTGCCCCCTTCTTCATTCGAGGTCCAAACTACCTTTTCAAGTTGGTTTTTGTTTTTCGCAATAATGGAGTTCGCCGCATTGACGATATTTTTGGTAGAACGGTAATTTTGCTCCAACCGATAAACCGCGACATCATCATAATCCCGTTGAAAATTCAGAATGTTGCTGATGTTGGCCCCCCTAAAAGAATAAATACTCTGGGCATCGTCACCTACTACACAAATATTCTGAAATCTATCGGAAAGGGCCTTGACTATCAAATACTGTGAGTGGTTGGTATCCTGGTACTCATCCACCAAAATGTACCGAAACCGTTCTTGATATTTCATCAACACCTCTGGAAAGCGGGTCAACAATTCGTTGGTGCGCAATAATAAGTCATCGAAATCCATGGCGCCTGCTTTGAAACAGCGGTCTACATAGTTTTGGTAGATTTCGCCCAACCGTGGGCGTTTGGCCATGGCATCGGCTTCCATTAACTCCGGATTCTGGAAATATGCTTTGACCGTAATCAAGCTGTTTTTATAGGAAGAGATTCGGTTTTGAACCTGTTTGTATTTGTAGATGTCTTTATCCAAACCCATCTCCTTAATAATGGACGCAATGAGCCGCTGGGAGTCTTGGGTGTCATAAATGGTGAAATTGCTGGGATAGCCCAATTTATCACTTTCGTACCGCAACAGTCGCGCAAAAACGGAGTGGAAGGTTCCCATCCACAAGTTTTTGGCTTCGGAGTTTCCCACAATACTGGCAATTCGTTTTTTCATCTCACGAGCGGCCTTGTTGGTAAAGGTCAAGGCCAAAATGTTAAATGAATCCACCCCCTGCTCCATCAAATGGGCAATTCTAAAGGTCAGAACCCGGGTTTTTCCAGACCCTGCCCCTGCAATAACCATCAAAGGCCCATCTTTGTGCAAAACCGGTGCACGCTGCGCATCATTCAACTCTTGCAGAAAACTACTCAAAAGCAAAAATTTTAATAAGTGAAAATAGCCAATTGGCTACGTATCCTAAAGACATCCTTTCAATACTTATAAACACCCAAAAGAGTTCAATAAGAAATTAAATACCTTTGACTTTGGATTGTCAAATAGTAATTACTAGAGATAAACCTTATTACATTTACCCCAACCTAAGACGAATCCCTTATGATGAAAAAACTACTTTTCTTAATTACGGTATTTACAGTTACCCTTTCGGTACAAGGGCAACGCAAAAGTGAGCTTTTTGCCCAAATAGAAACTTTAAAGAGTGAGAAAGACACTTTATCACAAGCGCTCGCGCAAGCCAAAAGGTCCATTTCCGCTGCAGAGGCCAAAGCTGAAACTTTTGAAATGGAAAATACAAGTCTACGAGATGCCAATGCCACTTTGCTAAAAAATCTCACGAGTTTTTCGGAGTTATCGAAAAAGAACACGGAAAATGTGAACAAAACCCTTTTGGCGCTCCAACAAAAAGAACAACAGCTTTCGGGAATCAACCAAACCATATCATCCAATGATTCCACCGCTATTGTGATGCTCGGACGGGTACAACAAACACTGGGTGATAAAGGCAGTGCTGACTTTTCGGAAGGTGCCATCGTTATGGGAAATAGTTTGAACACCGTTTTTGGGGATGATACCTCCACCTCCTTGACCGATAAAGGCGCTGCTTGGTTGGAAGCTCTTTCTGGAATCATTACAACGTATGGGGATAGACAAGTGGAAGTGGTTGGGTTAAATATTACCGGGGAGTTCGGTCCAACGTACGACAAAGCCCATGTCATTATCAAAGCCCTTTCGGAGACCTACAACATAAATGCAGAGCGGCTTAGTCTGTCCGTTCAAGATGGAAACTTTAAAGAAGGTATACTGGTGAAAATGGCGCCAGATTATAAAAAATTCTATGATATGGTGAAGGATAGTGTGAAAGCAGCCCAGTAACCAAAATATTTCTTTTGGAAAGGCGAAGGGTTTCAAAAAAGCGGTTTTCACAACTACTTCCTTGCTTGCCATACTTTTTATGTTGAATCGGCGTTTAAGTTCTTGAAATCGCTAAAACCAACTATTCATGACAGGGGACGATATTTTTCAACTGTTTGCTTATCTATTACCAGCTGTAGTCACCGGGGCTATTGCGTTTTACTTTTTTAGATTGCATACGCGCAATGAAGACGGGCGACGTCGTTTTTTACTCCATAAAGATTCCCAAAAAGATACCTTGCCCATTCGTTTGCAAGCATACGAGCGCATGGTGTTGTTCTTGGAGCGAATTACCTTGAACAGTCTAGTGGTAAGGGTTGCTCCTGTCGGAAACGACAAAAATGCGTATGAAAACTTGCTCATCAAACAAATCGAGACCGAATTTGAACACAACCTTTCCCAACAGATTTACATGAGCGACGAGTGTTGGAATATCATCAAAACCGCTAAAAATGCTACAATTCAAGCGATTCGTTCTTCTGGTATGAATACCAGCGATTCAGCTGATAAACTACGGGAGCATATTCTCAACCAAACTTTAGAGAAACAATCTCCTTCTGCCACAGCCCTATCCTACATCAAAAAAGAGGTGGGCGAGCTTTGGTAGGTTACTCTTGAACCGCTGGGTCAATAGGGCTCGTTTCGTCATTTTTGTTTTTGGCGTACAAATAGCCCCGTTTCCACCAAAGGGTCATCCTTTCTTTATTGAAAATCAGGGAGTTTGTTGTCAACACCGTAGGGGTATAGTAAAAATTGATAATGGCATCCTTTTGATTGGCCACAAGCTTTCCGATGCGGATATTCTGGTTTTCAATACGGTCGAGCATAAACTCCGACATGGTGGTAATCAATTCAAAAGAACTTCGTACGGGCATTCGGTTGAGGTAATTGACCTCCGTTCGCAGCACCACTACATCAATTTCGGTGGCCCCACGTCGTAAGGCCTCTTCAATGGGCACCAGGCTACCCAATCCCCCATCGGCATATTCACAACCATTTCGTTTGACCAAGCTCATAAAAGG
>JBCBCH010000312.1:0-3843 GCA_038530835.1 Bacteroidota bacterium
TAATTTTTTTACTCGAAAAGTATTTTCGTCAACAGGAAATCTTAGAGTTATTAGGTCGTAAGCAGATGTTATCACTTAGCTTACAAAGAAAGGTATTGAATCTGCAGAATTCACTTGATCAATACCGTCAATTTCCATCTCAACAAATTGATAAACTATTTTCGGCTTGCGTAGGGGATGATTTGGAAAAACCAACTTACAATGAACCCGTGCATAGACAATTGGTGGAAGAGACTAAGAGCATAATTCATCATCTGAACAACATAAATGATTTTCGAAGGATAGTAAACGATTCCTTAATCAGAACTCATGTTTTGGAAGATGAAGTTGCTGAATTTAAGAGAGTTTTTGATTTGTTTTCAAGTTATCGTAGCAGAAACGGATTTTTGAAAAAGGATGCTATTTATTTTATGCATTACCTATGGTTTGACGAAGAGTATGAGCATAACCGGTTTTTCAGATTTTATATTAAAGGCAACCAAATGAAGCCTTTTCATGTAAGAAGATTTTTAGAACAACTCATTTATGGTCGAGAAAACATATTACAGCAGTCATATAAAGATTACTTCCCAGACTTAGCTCGCGATAAGAATCACATCTACCAAATATTCAAGTAAATCTACCATTTCATCTACTGTTTAAATTGTAAAAACCTGTAAAACAAATCATTGTGATTTCTTTTTAGCACAGGTTTTCCTATGTTTTCCATCTTTGCTATGTAATTACATAATAGGATTAGCTAATCCATTTTATTGATTCTAAAAAGAGTAAAATGGAAAAAAAAGTATTTACCGTCAAGACTGGGGCTGAGTATTATGGAGTAAGCGAAAGCTACATGCAAAAGCTTAAGCACTTCCGAAAAGTTCCCTTTTCAAAGCCGAATGGCAAACTCACATTTTTTAAGAAGGAAGATTTAGACAATTATTTCTTGGGTAATCGCATAGAGGCGGTGCCAAAAGTTGACTTGGAAGAAGAGGCTGCAAACTACCTGCTTAAAAATGCGGTATCTGCGTAAAAAATCCCCTGGCCGTGATGGTGAAAAAAGGCCAGAGGATTATAAATGTTTTACAGATGAAAGATACGAATAATAGAGGTGGAAAGCCAGTTAGACTTGGTTTTACGGATTGCTTTTTCTGTAGTTTTTTATGTGGTGGTAAAAGGAATAGGGGGCGCTCGACAAAAGAGAGATTGTGCATCATACGGCGTAATAGAGAACGAACTCGAAACTCTCAAAAAGACGTTTTATGAGCAAAAAACTACCGTGGTTCAAATTCTGGCCGAATGAATGGAACGCAGGCGACATCACCTTGGAGGATTATGAAGCGCAGGGTGTATTCATTTCCGTTTGTGCCTACTATTGGGAACGTGATTGTGAACTTCAACTTCAACACCTAAAAAAGAGGTTCAGGAACCATTCGTCCTTAGACACCCTTATGGGGATTGGGGTTCTTAAAATTGAAAATGATAAGGTGAAAATCGAGTTTCTAGACGAACAGTTTGAAGAATTGTCGAAAAGAAAGAAAAAACTCAGCGAAGCCGGAAAAAAAGGAAATGAACAACGTTGGAACAATAAGAAAAATAAGGGTGTATTGCGTAGTCATGGCCACCCGATAGCCAAGCCATCGCCACCCAATCGCAATAAAGAAGAAGATAAAGAAAAAGATATATACTCTGTTTTCGATTACTGGAACTCAAAGAGGATTATCGTTCACCAAAACCTTAATTCTGAGCAAAAAGAAAAGATTGGAAAATCTTTGGGGAAATATGGCATTGCGAAAATTAAAAAAGCAATCGACAAGTACAGCGAATGTTTAACGGGGGATTATTTCTTTAGCTATAAGTGGTCCCTTTGGGATTTTGTTGCCAGGGAATCATATTCCAACCCCTCAAAGTTTCTTCCTGAAGGAGAGCATTTCGAGAATTTCAAATCCGTTCCCAAAAAAGTATTCGTGGCGTCATGATAGAAGTTAAGGAAATCAAAAGCGGCGGGGTGTTCAAAATCGACCCCGGAGGAACTAGGGGGGAAGAGCGTTTGGTGTGCCCAGTTTGTTCACACAATCGCAGAAAGCAAAATGCAAAGGACCTTTCATGGAACAACGAGAAGGACACCGGATACTGCCACCACTGCGAAGGAAGCTTTGTGAAACATGAGGAGAAAATGAAAATAGATACCACACCAATAAAATGGAAGAACGAAACCAGGCTTTCGGATAATTGGGTCAAATTTTTCGAGGGTAGGAGGATTTCCCAAAGTACCCTTGGCAAGATGCGATTGGCAGAGAAGGGTGAATATATCCAATTTCCCTTCATCGATGGGGATGAGGTCATTAACATCAAATCACGAACAAAGGACAAGAGATTTCTGCTGGAATCCGGGAAACCTTTGATCTTCTATAACCTCAACGCCCTTAGGGAAAATAACGAAGTGATAATAACGGAAGGCGAGATTGACGCCCTAAGTTTTATTGAGCATGGCTTTGAAAATGTGGTCAGCGTCCCCAATGGGGCAAATACCGGCAAGATGGACTATTTGGATTCCTGTATCGATGAATTTGACCGGTTGGAGAAAGTTTATTTAGCGGTGGACAATGATACCAAGGGAACAGAGCTAAAGAACGAGCTGCTACGAAGAATAGGATTCGAAAAGTGTCTTATAGTCGATTTTGGGGCGTGTAAGGACGCAAACGAGTACTTGGTGGAACATGGAGGTGTGGAGTTCTCGAAACTACTTGAGAAAGCACGTGAGCCCATCATAGAGGGGGTGTCCTATGCAGAGGATTTTTACGATGAGGTAAAGGTTCTTATGGAAAAGGGCCTTCAACCCGGTAAAACCGTTGGGTTGCCTACATTGGATAATCTTATCACTTGGGAAACTGGAAGGTTGGCGGTTGTGACCGGAATACCCTCACATGGCAAATCAGAGTTCGTGGATTTTGTGACGGTAAAACTTAACCAGCTGCATTCATGGAAATCCGCTTACTTCACTCCCGAAAACTACCCGCTGCAATACCACTATTCAAAACTTTACAGCAAGATTACCGGTAAGCAGTTCAACATGGAGCACTTTGAGGCCGTGGAATTTTCATCGGCTTTTGAGATCATCAATAAGAACTATTTCTGGATACAGCCCAAAGAGGATATTACCATTGATGCCATCATCGAAAGGGCAAAGTTCTTGGTAAAAACCAAAGGGATAAAGGTACTGGTCATAGACCCGTTCAACAAGCTTGAGCACAACCACAAGAGGGAAAGCGAAACAAACTACATCAGCAAGTTCCTGGATAAACTGACCAATTTCAGCAAGCTGTACGATGTGTTGGTGATACTTGTTGCCCACCCAACGAAGATGCCGAAACAACAGGATGGTACTTACACACCTCCCAATCTCTATGATATAAGTGGCTCTTCCAATTTTTACAATAAGTGCGATTATGGATTGACGGTTTACCGGAAGTATGATTTTGAAGGACAAAGGCTGGGGAACGAAAGCCAAATCTTCGTGTTAAAAGTGAAATTCAAGCACTTGGGCAGCACTGGAGTTGCTGAATTGAGATATGATTACAAAACGGGAAATTATGAATGAAATAGGAAAGGAAGAACTACTCAAGGACTTAGAGCTACTAAAAAGCTTGGAAGATGCGGTAGTGGTGATAAGACATGATGGGACGGTTCATTTGCCCCTGGAAACCATTAATACGTTCAATAAGGTGGGCATCAGAAATGATTTATTGGAACAATTGACTTTGGAAGAGCTGGACTCGATTTTGGCTGACAAGGGTATTCAAATGGAGGATGTCAAAACCATCAAAATCATTAGAGAAACAATCAAGTAAAAGAAACATA
>JBCBCH010000313.1:0-3822 GCA_038530835.1 Bacteroidota bacterium
CCGCTTCGGAAGATGAATTGGTATTTCACGAAACCGATGATACCTATAGCGCTTTTGTGTACAAATCAAAGTCTCGAAAATATATCATCATCGGTTCTGCCAGCACCTTAACTACAGAGTATAGAATTCTAGAGGCGAATCAGCCGGATGGAACGTTTCGAGTTTTTTCAGAACGTAAAAGAGGGTTGGAATACTCCATTTCCCATTATGCCGATACCTTTTACATTCTCACAAATAAAGATGATGCCACCAACTTTAAGTTGATGCAATCAAACTTGACCGAGACGGATGCCTCACAATGGCAGGAATTTATTCCCCACAGAGAGGACGTTTTGTTGGAAGATATTGAAATCTTTAAAGAGTATTACGTATTGTCAGAGCGAGAAAATGGCCTAAACCGTATGAAAATTGTACGATGGGACGGCAGTGATTCTAAATTTCTTCCCTTCGATAGCGAAACCTATGTAGCAGGGACCTCAGTAAACTTGGATTTTGATACCAATACCTTGCGCTACTACTTCAACGAGATGGGAACACCCTACGCCGTGGTCGATTATGATATGGCTACCGGAGAAAAAACCGTTTTGAAACAACAAGAGGTTTTGGGTGGGAAGTTTTCCCCTGAGAACTACGAAACCAAACGTTTGTGGGCTCCTGCGAGGGATGGAAAGAAAATTCCAATCTCATTGATTTATAAAAAAGATACGCCTTTGGATGGTTCGAGTCCACTGCTTCAGTATGCATATGGTTCTTACGGCAGCACGATTGACCCTTATTTTTCCTCGGTCCGATTGAGTCTGTTGGATAGGGGGTTTGTATACGCGATTGCGCACATTCGTGGCGGAGAATATCTTGGAAGACCTTGGTACGAAGATGGAAAGCTGCTCAACAAGAAAAATACCTTTACCGATTTTGTGGATTGTTCCAAATTCTTGATTGCCGAAAAGTACACTTCTGCAGAACATTTGTACGCCATGGGAGGTTCGGCCGGTGGACTTTTGATGGGTGCTATTGTAAACATGGCGCCGGAACTGTACAATGGGGTCATTGCGGCCGTGCCCTTTGTGGATGTGATTACCACCATGCTGGACGAGTCCATTCCGCTAACAACAGGGGAGTATGATGAGTGGGGCAATCCCAATGATGAGGAATATTACAAGTACATCAAAACCTATTCTCCTTATGACAATGTAGAGGAAAAGGCATACCCCAACCTCTACGTTTCTACTGGACTTCATGATTCGCAAGTACAATATTGGGAGCCTGCCAAATGGGTGGCCAAGCTCCGCGAGATGAAAACAGACGACAATCTTTTGTTTTTGGATACCAATATGGACGCAGGCCATGGTGGCGCCTCCGGAAGATTCGAATCCCTAAAGGAAACCGCTAAAGAGTATGCGTTTTTATTGGATTTGGAAGGAAAAACCCCCTAAAATAAAAAATGCTATTTTTGCACCGAATAATCGGAGCGCTAGCACGTTTACTCCTCATCTAAACTAGTTATGAATAAACCTATCAAGGCCTACAATAACATCTTAGAGCTCATCGGTAGTACCCCCCTTGTTCAACTCAACACTATAGCTGAACCTTTAACGGGTTCGTTTTATGCTAAAATGGAATCGTTTAATCCTGGGCATTCCGCCAAGGATAGAATTGCACATTTTATTATTGAAGAAGCCGAACGAAAGGGGATACTTAAACCCGGGAGTACGATTATTGAAACCACCTCAGGAAATACGGGATTCAGTATTGCCATGGTGAGTATTGTGAAAGGATATCGTTGCATTTTGGCGGTGAGTTCAAAATCTTCGCCAGATAAGATTGATATGCTGCGTTCCATGGGCGCTCAGGTGCATGTGTGCCCCGCACACGTTAGTGCAGATGACCCGCGTTCCTATTATGAAGTGGCCAAACGCTTGCATTCTGAAATGGACAATTCCATTTACATCAACCAATATTTCAACGAGTTGAATACCGAAGCGCATTACCGCACCACGGGTCCTGAAATTTGGGAACAGACAGGTGGACAAATTACGCATCTGGTAGCTTGTAGTGGAACTGGAGGTACAATTTCCGGTATTGCCCGGTATTTGAAGGAGCAAAATCCAGCAATTCGCATTTTAGGTGTGGATGCCTATGGTTCTGTGCTTCAGAAATATCACCAAACCGGAGAGTTCGACCATAATGAAATCTATCCGTATCGTATTGAGGGATTGGGGAAAAACTTGATTCCAACCGCTACGGATTTCGAAGCTATTGACAAGTATACTAAGGTAAAGGATGATGATAGTGCCCATATGGCACGAAAAGTAGCCAAAACCGAAGGTATTTTTGGAGGATACACCACAGGAGCTGCCATGCAGGCTGTTTACCAGCTGAATGAAGAGGGTGAGTTTTCGAAAGATAGTAAGGTAGTAGTCGTGTTTCCTGACCATGGTTCGCGATATATGAGCAAAGTATACAGCGATGTTTGGATGGAAAACCAAGGGTTCCTTGAAGTATCCAAAACCGTTGAACAAGAGAAAGTAGATTACGTAAAATAATCGCTACTAGCGATTTAGCATATACGGTAATGTTTTCATTACCGTTTTTTTATGCCCCTAAGGCATTGCACAAGATGTGTAAAAATCTATATTTTTGCATTTGAAACAATTTGAGAGGTAGATGAGAGATTTATTTGACAGAATCATTGAAAACAAAGGCCCTTTAGGGAAATGGGCTTCCCAGGCCGAAGGCTATTTCGTTTTTCCAAAGTTGGAAGGTCCTATTTCCAACCGAATGAAATTTCAAGGAAAGGAAGTCATCACTTGGAGTGTGAACGACTATTTGGGCTTGGCCAACTTACCAGAAGTCAAAAAAGTTGATGGGGATGCGGCTTATGAGCACGGCTCGGCATATCCTATGGGCGCCAGAATGATGAGTGGGCATACCGATTACCACGAGCAGTTGGAAAATGAACTGGCCCAGTTTGTGGATAAGGAAGCAGCTTACCTCTTAAATTTCGGTTACCAAGGAATTATGTCAGCTATTGACGCCTTGGTAAGCAAAGATGATATTATTGTTTACGACGTGGATTGTCATGCCTGTATTATTGATGGGGTGCGACTGCATGTTGGAAAACGCTTCACGTTCAAGCACAACGATGTAGAAAGCCTGGAGAAAAACTTGGAGCGTGCTACTAAAATGGCCCAAGAAACCGGTGGTGGTATTTTAGTAATTTCCGAAGGTGTCTTCGGAATGCGCGGAGAGCAAGGAAAACTCAAGGAAATCGTTGCACTTAAGGAAAAATTTAAGTTTAGATTACTTGTGGATGACGCTCACGGTTTTGGTACCCTCGGTAAAACAGGTGCTGGAGCAGGAGAGGAGCAAGGGGTTCAAGATGATATTGACGTTTATTTCGCAACTTTTGCCAAGTCTATGGCTGGTATTGGTGCTTTCTTGGCAGCCGATAAAGAAATCATCGACTTCTTAAAATATAACCTTCGCTCGCAAATGTTCGCGAAATCGTTACCGATGATTTATGTAAAGGGCGCTTTGAAAAGATTAGACATGTTGCGCACCATGCCCGAGCTCAAAGCCAAGCTATGGGAAAATGTGGATGCCTTACAGAACGGATTGAAAGAGCGTGGATTCAACATTGGAACTACCTCTAGTTGTGTTACGCCAGTATATTTGAATGGTAGTATTCCCGAAGCGATGGCTTTGGTGAAAGATTTGCGTGAGAATTATGGGATTTTCTGTTCAATTGTGGTGTACCCTGTAATTCCCAAGGGACTTATTTTGTTACGTATGATTCCAACGGCAACACATACCATGAAGGAT
>JBCBCH010000314.1:0-3821 GCA_038530835.1 Bacteroidota bacterium
GCCTCGGCAAGTATGGTTAAAAGTTCACTTGTGGCAAGCTGTTGGTATACCTCGGTATATTCTGTCATTTTGGTTTAGGGTTGGTCCTTATCTTTTTCAGTTTTAGTTCCCAAAGGTTTCGAGAATCCCACCTGCCAGCGCCAGAAGCGAACCGCCCAGCATGATGTAACTCCATAAACGATTTGAAATGTAAAACAGATGATGGTTCATGTGAACACGTTCCTTTTCACCATCTACTTCCACGTAGTCATAGCTGGTGAGGTAGGTCCAAACAAAAGCGATAAAAAGTCCGATACCCAGTACAATTTGACCATCATACTCCTTCGCAAAAATACCGCCCACCTGTGATTTTAGGATTCTATTCAGAATCAGGGTGCCGAACACGGACACTGCAGCATAGACCGGAACCAGAATCCCACGTTTGTTATAAATAAAAAGCATTTATGTTGGTTTTGGGCCAATGGCCAATAGCAGAACGAAATTTTGGGGATTATGTTCTTTGAGAAGGTAGGAAAATGGGTTGTTCGGCTGGTTGGGCGAGGATTTGTCCTAGTTGCTTTGAATTCTGGCCCTTTACTGATATTCGTGTTCACGCTCTAATTCGATGTCCAAGTTGACCATAACAATTTGGCTATGGTATTATTTATCATCCAGCATGGGTAAAATATGTTTCTTCGTGGCTTTTTTGTTTTCCTGTCCCCAATTCTCCAATCAGTTTCGCTATGTAATAAAAACATAATCATGAGTTTAGATTTATCTTCTTTGAATTGGTTGGCCATTGGTGTTTGCTTGGTCTTTGCACAGATATTTTTGTCCATTTGGTTTATTGTGTTGTTTGGAACGCCTTGGGCAAAAGAATATGGTGCAAAAGATAGGAAGCAGCATACCAAAGAAATTCCCGGGTATACGTACGGAATTCAAGCTTTTTGTACGCTATTGCTTATCGTTGGGTTGGCCAGTTTGCAATCTATCCTGAACGTCAAAACATTGGCGGGCGGAGTTTTGTTCGGCCTATTTGTTGCTTTGTTCTATTCAATTGCAACAGCTCTACCGGGATATCTATTTCAGAAAAGGATGAAAGCTTTTTTGATGGCTATGGGGAGTCAAGCAGTTTTGATTGTAGTTGTATCTATCATGCTTGCCCTTTGGAAGTAAATTGATATCAGGTATTTGGTAATCCTAAATGCCTGATTTTCTCTCTTTTAAGAAAAGCCTTTTCATAGGTGTTTTCTGTCATCTCAATGGCTCTTTCAATATTCTTAATTCCTTGAGTCGTATTATTGCTTGCAAACTCAAATTCAGCAATGGCTGCATAATATAAATAGGCCCTCCCTTCCAGCTCATTGGGATTAATATCGGAAAGGAGTTGTTTCGCTTGTGGATAGTTACTTTTTTGCAAATGAAGAACCGCCATATTGAGTAGAATATAGCATGACTTGTCAAATTCGTACAAATGACCATACAACTCCAAAACCCTGTCCCAATTGGTAGTCTCATAAGTTGAGGCCTGAACATACTCAGCCGCAATTGCTGCTTCAATATGATAATGACTTAGTACGTGTGAATCTATGGCTTTTTCCATTGCTTCATGACCTACAAGAACTAGAGGGTAATACCAAACCGAACGATTTTGTTCTTTCAGTCGAATTATTTCTCCCGAATGGGTAATTCTACCTTTCATTCTTGCCGACTGATAACACAACAAGGCATGTAGCGCGTATGCTTCAGAAGTTTGAGAGATTTTCTTTTTTAACAAGCAATTTGATAACCGTATCGCCTCACCACATAAGTCCTCGCGAATGACTGTATCTTTTTTGGATGAGTAGAATCCTTCGTTAAAAATGAGATAAATCACCTCTAAGACTCTTTTGATTCTTGTCCGTAATTCACCTCCAGTGGGGATTTCAAAAGTGATTTGATTTTCAACTATCACCTTTTTGGCTCTGGATAGTCTTTTTTTTACCGTCTCTTCTTTTAACAGCAACGAAGCCGCAATTTCTTTTCTGCTAAAACCAGAAATGGCTTTTAAGGCAAATGCAATTTGATCTTTGGGGTCTAAGAGTGGATTACAGGCGGCAAATAACATGCGAAGAAAGCTATCATCCACTTCCTCTTCGGTAAACAATTCGTTTATGGCAAGCGTTTCTAAACCTGTATTTAAGCTGTTGATACGCGCGTCCTCAGCTGAAATTTTTCTCAGTAAGTCAATTATTCGGTGTTTTACTGCTTTTACCAACCAAGCTTCAGGGTTCTCCGGAATTTGGTTTTGCCATGATTTAAGGGCATATATAAAGGTGTCTTGAATGGCATCCTCAACGGTGTTCAGATGTTTGAAACCAAATATTCTTGTACAAATAGAGACCATCTTTCCATACTGGTGTCTGAAAAGGTGGTCAATATTTTCTTCTTTCTTCATTAATTGTAATGCATCAATTCCCTTATTTCTACGGTGCCACCAAGGTCGTAATCTGGATAGTCTTCAGCAATTTTCGCGGCATCATCAAAGTCTTTTGCTGCCACAATGTAATACCCCCCTATGATTTCTTTGGCTTCCACGGCGATTCTATCCGTAACCGTTCGGTCACTTCCTGAAATTCTTCGAAGCGGACTTTGCAAGGCGTTTCCGCTTTTCATAACGCCGGACTCACCCATTTTTTGCTGCCAGTTCATCCATGATTTCGCTCTTTTCTCAATCTCGTCCATCGACAACTTCATTTCACCGTAATCCACTCCGAGGAAGATCAACATAAATTCTTTTAATTCCATATTATTCATTTTTTAGTTCTGTAATAATAGCGTTGCCCAAACCACTTTTGGGGACAAATTGTCCGTTAATTATACTACGACCATCTTCCCCTGGCAGTAGTTGCTTGGATTTCCAATCACTTGCGCTTAATCCAAGTATTTACCAAAGGTAATTCTCTTCTTTCGCTACTCTAAATACTCTAACACATCTATGTAGGTAAACTCCATGGAATCTTCAAAGAAGTGTCGCAAAATTCTTTTGTGCGAAGATCCATAAATCATAAGAAACCGATCTTCCTCACTTTCGATGAGGTTTAACATATTGGCATAGATTCTTAAGTTTCTTCTGTAGTCTTTCGTTATGCCATCTGCGCCAATGTAGGTATCGCCCGCACCAAGTTGTATCATACCATTAAGTTTGTCTTGACCACTTATAGCCTCAACTTCCTTCGAATTCAGAAAACGATAATAGTCCAATAGCGGCATTGTGGTTTTTAGCGAATCACTGCTTGCATATTTCTGGGTAAAATACGTCTGGAAATATTTCCACTTATCGTACACCCCTGTTTCTTTGGCGTATGCATCCCAGTCTGCCACACGTTTTTCCATATGAAAAGGAGCCTGCGTATCGACCGCATAAATATGTGGGTGGTTCAATTGTTTGGCCAATCTAAAACCCAGTTGATACATTTCGGGAACCGGAAGTTCAAAATTCCCTCTTCGATATGCCTTATAGAGACTGTCTAGTTTTTCTTGTTTTGCAATGGGAACCTCAAGCGCTATTTTGGTCGGTTGGTATTTTTTTAAATGTTCAAGTAATTCCTGAATTTCTTGCTGCGTTTTTTCTGAGGAAATATCGATGTGAAACTTGCGCTTGTATACATCTATGTTGGATTTAAAATGAAAGGTTCCCAGAATGGCCACCGCAGCCGTGGGATATTCGATGTTAACACTGGTGGTCGCTAGGGTAATATCATCTTCTTCTTTACTTGTTTCCTTAGGTTTACAACCCGCAAAGGCCAAGCAAACCATAACGGCAATCATTATTTTTTTCATGGTTGATGTTTAAACCAAAG
>JBCBCH010000315.1:0-3807 GCA_038530835.1 Bacteroidota bacterium
GTTTTTTGATTACAGCAATCATTACCAAACCAAATCTAATCGCATGGTTAAAAGGCGCTTTTGCACCTTCTTTTCCCGAGGGAAGTATTTGGACGATACTGGGTTTGGTAGGAACCACTGTAGTACCCTACAATCTGTTTTTACATGCCTCTCTTGTTAGTGAGAAGTGGGGTGCTGAATCCAATTATACGGCCATGCGCTGGGATACCATTGTTTCCATCGGTTTGGGGGGATTGGTCTCTATGGCAATAATTACTGCCGCCGCTGCGGCTCCATTAAACGAAGTAAACGGAGTAATGGATATGGCTGTAGGATTGGAACCTTTGTTAGGGGCTTGGGCAAGCGTTGTCATGGCAATTGGGTTATTGGCTGCTGGAATAACATCTGCCATTACCGCACCTTTGGCGGCCGCCTATGTCGCTCAAAGCTGTTTTGGTTGGGAAAAAAACATCAAGGGAAAACAGTTCAGAATAGTATGGATGCTGGTCTTGGTTATTGGAGTAGTGTTCCTTTCTTTGGGCGTAAAACCCCTATGGGTCATTCAAATTGCGCAAGTAGCCAATGCAGCCCTTTTACCCATAATGGCCATTTTGTTATTGTGGATGGTAAATCGAAAACAAGTTATGGGTGAACAACGAAATTCCAATGTACAAAATGTACTTGGGGTTTTGATTGTTGGTTTTGCCCTCTTCTTGGGGATTAAAAGTATTTTGGGAGTACTCTCCATCATATGAAGAAATTTTATTTGGATATCAACTGTGATGTTGGCGAAGGATTGGTAGATGAAGCCTCGCTCTATCCGTTCATAAGCTCTTGTAGTATTGCCACTGGCGGTCACGCTGGGGATGTCAATACCATGAAGCAGGCAATGCTATTGGCAATTAGACATAAGGTTCGCATTGGTGCGCACCCATCATATCCAGACAAAGCAAACTTTGGTAGAAAAGCAATGGACATTTCTTTGGCAGCACTGAAAACAAGTCTTGAAAAACAATTATTGACATTTAAAACCCTGGCTTCACAATTGTATTTGACCGTGCATCATGTTAAACCTCATGGGGCTTTGTACAACGAACTGGTTTATGACGAGGAAAAAGCTGAGATGATGGTTTCGGTTATCCAAAAAACACAATCGTGTAATACCGTATACACGCCTCATAACTCGGTTTTTGGGGATGTGGCCCTTTCAAATGGACTAAAAGTGAAATACGAAGCCTTTGGAGATAGAGGGTACGACGAGCAAGGAAGATTGGTCAATAGAAGTATCGAAAACGCGGTAATTACCGACCCCCAAAAGGCCTTGGAGCAAGTAGTTGAATTCGTGAAAAAAGGCACGGTGCGCACTGTTTCAGGACAACATTTGAAAATGCCGGCGGAAACGGTCTGTATCCATAGTGATACACCACAAGCATTGGAAATATTGATGTATCTTCAACAACAATTAAAAAAGCACGGAATATCCCCCACGCAGTGAACACATTTGACCTCAAGATTTCTCGTTTTGGCGAAATGGCGATGCTACTGGAATGGCCCCAAGAGGTAAACGAATTGATTTTAGCGGATATCCTTGCTTTTGTTGAAGCCTTAAAGGCACAGGACCGTCCCGAATGGGAATATGTCCCTTCCTATAACTCCGTTACCTTGATCACGAAATCAAAATTTGATTTCGAACAAGAAAAAGCATTTCTTTTGAACGTCTATTCCAAAAGAGATGGACGTCAAAACACCGCAAAACGACATTGCTGGCAACTTCCTGTTTGTTATGATTCGGAATTTGCTTTGGATTTGCCATTTGTTTCGGAGAAAACAGGATTATCGGAAGAAGAAATCATTAAACTACATACTTCAGAAGACTATTTGGTTTATGGTATCGGTTTTTTGCCCGGTTTCCTGTACCTAGGGGGACTACCGCCATCTTTGGAAATTCCCAGACTTGAGAATCCACGACTTGAGGTTTCACCTGGTGCTGTAGGGCTTGCCGGTAAACAAACAGGAATCTACCCACAAAACTCACCTGGCGGATGGAATATTATCGGGAACTGTCCCATTCCATTGTTCAATCCAAAATTGGAGCCCCCCTGTTTTGTTAAAGTAGGGGATAGGATTCGATTTCATGCCATTACCAAGGCAGAGCACAAGCTCCGTCAAATTGAAAGTGAAGTAGGGATTTATAACCTGAACAAAACCCTAATCGATGCTTAAAGTTCTAAAACCAGGTTTTTTTTCTACTATTCAGGATTTAGGTCGATTTGGGTATCGAAACATAGGAGTTCCGGTTTCGGGAGGTATGGACGCCTTAGCGGTCCGAAAAGCGAATCTTTTATTGGAGAACAAACCTAAAGATGCTGTTATGGAAATCACCATGACGGGACCTACTTTGCTTTTCGAAACACCAACGTATATCTGTTTGACGGGTGCTGAGATGGCCGCCACCTTAAACAACGAGCCTATTAAGAACCACAACGTAGTTCAAGTCAAGGCAGGCGATATTCTATCGTATGGAAAACTAGAATCGGGTTTCAGGTCTTATCTTGCTGTAAAAGGTGGTTTTTTGACCGAAGAAGTTTTGGGGAGTCGTTCCCAATATTTCCCTGTGACTAACGGGAAAAAGTTATTGGAAGGGAACCAAATTTCATATTTTGAAACCAAACGGTATGATGCGCTCATCAGCGACCCTAAATTGGAAAATCATTTTAATAGCAATTTTCTAGAGGTTGAGAAAGGTCCAGAGTTCATGATTCTTGGCGATGCGCAATTAGCGGAACTTTTTGCCCAAGAATTCACGGTTTCTGAAAAGAACAACCGAATGGCCTATCAAATTGCTGAGAAAATAGTGGGTCATCAACATAATATCATTACTTCAGGAACACTTCCGGGGACCGTTCAACTTACCCCAGGCGGAAAACTGCTTATCCTAATGAAGGACGGGCAAACCACAGGGGGTTATCCGCGCATACTGCAACTCACCGAAGCCTCCATCTGTACTTTGGCGCAAAAAAGAGCGGGGGATACCGTTCAGTTCAAATTGGTTTAAGAGACTCTTCTACTTTCCAATGATTTTGATGGAATGGGTGCGTTTTGTGTGATGCGCATCATTGATTATAAACTGCAATAGACCTTCCAAAACCCGTTGAATATGGTATTTTTTCAACCCTAGAACGCTGTTTGTGAATTAGATAGCAAATGATTGTGTTGAATGAGTTTAAACCGTTTAAGAATGTTAAAAAGATTGGGTTTTGTAAAGACATATCTTTGAAGGCTAAGATAAATTCACTTAAAAAGTACATTTCAAATAAATCCGTCAATGGAATTGAACAAGTACAGTAAAAACGTTACCCAAGACCCGACCCAACCGGCTGCGCAAGCGATGCTTCACGCTATTGGTTTGACCCGAGAGGATATGAAAAAGCCGTTAATCGGAATTGCCAGTACGGGATATGAAGGCAACCCCTGCAACATGCATTTGAATGACCTTTCGGTCCATGTTAAAGAGGGGACAAAGGAAGGTGATGTTGTTGGACTTATTTTTAATACTATAGGTGTTAGCGACGGAATTTCTATGGGTACTTACGGAATGCGATATTCCTTACCCTCCCGCGATATTATTGCGGATTCGATGGAAACCGTGGTCCAAGCCATGAACTACGACGGTTTGGTTACCGTAGTAGGATGTGACAAAAACATGCCCGGTGCTTTAATGGCCATGATACGTTTGAATCGTCCTTCTTTAATGCTTTATGGCGGCACTATCGCTTCAGGGTGTCATAACAACAAGAAGTTGGATGTGGTCTCTGCATTTGAAGCTTG
>JBCBCH010000316.1:0-3802 GCA_038530835.1 Bacteroidota bacterium
CGGACGATTACTATGTGATTGCGGTCGATGTCTTGGGCTATGGGCAGTCGGACAAGGGTCCCGAGATCGATGTAAGCTATGCGGCGTCGGCCGCTAGTCTGGTGAGCCTGTTGGATGTGATCGGGGTGGACGCATTCAACCTGATGAAACCATTCAAGATTCCGATGCGCTTTGGACTAGGGTAGAGGAATGGTTTGCGGAGTAGTTACGCCGTTAAGACTTAACTCAAATATTACCTCGTAAGAGTCTCTATCTTTTGGGACACTACAACTTTGTACATAGCACTTACGGGTATGGTATTGTTTTCGATATGCAAATGGGTCCGTGTTGCTTTGGAAACCCTACCCAAATTGGCGATGTAAGATTTATGGGTGCGCTGGAAATTTTCAGATAGCAAAGAGGTGATGTTAATCAATGTTTCCGGAATCAGGTACATTCTTGCATCCGTGAAGATTTTTAAATAGTTGCCAAAACTTTGAATGTACTGTATGGACGCAAAGGGAATACTCATGGGCAAACCTTCGTGCTTTATATGAAGCGCTTGACTTCCACCTTGTTTTTGAGATGGAACCATTTCCTTTGTTGAAACTTTGTTTATGGCTTTTAAAAAGCGTTCGATTTTTATCGGTTTCAACAAGTAATCCACCACGCCATAATCATAGCTTTTCAAGGCATATTCCGAATAAGCCGTTGTTAAAATCACCTTTGGTGGACTTATGAGGGAGCTCAAAATTTCAAGGCCACTAAGTTCGGGCATCTCAATATCCAAGAAAATCAGGTCGACCTCATTCTGTTGCGCAAAATTGATAAACTCAAGAGGATTTCCAGTACTCAATACCAATGTGAAATTGTCAATTTTCGTACAATACTCCTCAATCACCTTGCGTGCTAGTATTTCGTCATCTATGATAGCTACCTTAATCATTTAGTTGAAGCGTTTAAGTCAATCTTCAAGTTTACATTATACTCCTTTTCTGAGTTATCTATTCGCAAGATATGTGATTTCGGATGGAGCAGATTCAAACGTCTTTTCACATTTTCAAGTCCCATCCCTTTTCTATTTAATTCGACCATAGTGCGAGGCTTTGAATTCACCACAGAGAAATATAATGTGCTGTTTTCGATGCCGGCGGAAATATCAATGAAACTGGGTTCGTTGGTACTTTGTGCGCCATGTTTCACAGCATTCTCCACAAATGGAATAAGTAACATTGGGGCAATGGTATGGTCTGATATCGCTCCGTCAATTACAAACTCTATCGTGCAACGTTCACCCAACCTTTTTTCCTCAAGCAATAGATAGTTTTCCAGGAATTCGAACTCCTCCTTGAGTAATACAGTGTCTTTTTTAGCGCTTTCCAGTTGATAGCGCATTAGCTCTGAAAGCTGCATCACCACCGTAGGGGTTTCAGGAGATTGTTGCCGTGAAAGGGAATAGATACTATTTAAAGAATTGAATAAAAAATGCGGATTTACCTGTTGTTTCAAATAATTCAGCTCTATCTCCTTTTGTAATTTCTCTTTATCAATGGTTTCCCTTTTGATAATGATATTTCTCCTTAACAGAAAAGCCGCCATTCCGGTTCCAGTAGTATAAATAAGAAAGAAAAAGAACTTGGAGATTACCGGCCACCCGAGTTCATATCCTCTTAAATATGACGCCAAAAAAATACTTCCAATGAGAAGAATGCCATACAAGAAATACCTTCGCTTATCCAGCAAAAAGGGAATAAGCAAAAAATGATTTATCCATATGACACTCATTATCATGAAGGTATAACTCAGGCCGTGTAGGTAAAAAGAGTAATTGGAATCAAACTTCTCCCTGACGGTCCAAATGCTCAACATCTCCAAAATACCAACCAGTAGAAAAGCACCTACGTTAATGAGCAAGGTATGCTTCAATGACCTTTTGAACATAAATGTTTCAATTGAGAGGCCATAAAGGTACTATGTACATGGACCAGTTCCCATAATTTCTTACCAAGGCCGGATAGGGATGACGAAATCACTTCATCATTTAAACTATGGTTTTGGTCATCTTAAAAGAAGCGAGCACAAATTCTAGAATACTTTTATTCCACAATTCATAACCCAAACCAGATGGAATGACTCTTGCGTTTCGGAGGAAGAATTATAGCGATATGCATAACAATCAATTTAAACAACATCAATCATGACGAACAGAATTGGACTACTATTTATAATTGTTGGCATTGCCTACACGAGTAACGCACAACAAGCAACCGGACCTGCGCCAGAAGCCACAACTGCTGAAGCTGATTTGCCTTTCTGGGACGTGCCCAATCTCGAAAAGAGTTTTATGGATGGAACACCGGAAGATAAAAAAGATGGTATTCTGGTCGGCGAACTAGGTGTTGATGGAGGAAATGCAGAAAAGATTTTTCAGCTAGCAACGAAAATTGCCGATAGTACGTTTCCAAACTATGACAGTTTTTTGATTAGTCATAAAGGAAAACTCTTGTTTGAGTCCTATCATAAACATGGCCGTATCAATCTCCCTCATCCCCAAGCCTCCGCAACCAAAGCATATACTTGTTTGGCTTTAGGTCGTGCTATTCAAATGGGATATCTGACGATGGAGGATTTGGATAAGCCTCTAATAAACTTCTTAAAAGACTTGGATGCGACCAAGTTCGTTGAAGGGGCGGAAAAAATAACACTGGCCAAGGCGTTGACCATGCGTTCTGGTATTCGCATTTCAGACGAGCAGAAAAAGGAAATGGAGAAAAATCAGGAACAACTGAAAGGGCAGGGGGAAGTTCAGACATACTTGGCCCTTAGTGCTCCGATTACCGAAGCATCCCAAAGTTTCAAATATCAAAGCGACCCTAACTTGGTGATGCAGGTCCTCGATGCGGTGGTTCCCGGTTCAGCCAAGGACTTTATCAAAAATGAACTACTGGATAAATTGGGCATTACCAATTATGCCTGGCAAACGGGCCCTAGTGGTTTGCCGGAAGCAGGATGGCGAGTTAGTATGACCTCCAGAGATATGGTAAAATGGGGAACTTTGGTAAGGAACAAAGGAAAATGGAACAACGAACAGCTTATTTCAGAAGCCTATCTGAAGAAAGGAGTGAACCGAATATTGTTAACAGGAGATGATGATGTTTTTGGTGGGGGCGAAAATGTTTCCAAACAGGGATATGGATATTATTGGTGGAGTGCTGATTTAAAACATGGGGATAAAACGTATTTTAGCACATCGGCTCAAGGGGGTGGAGGTCAATATATCGTTCTAATTGAAGAACTGGATGTAATGGTAGTGGTCACCGCACACGACAATGATAACAAGACCCTTCAAATCATTGCTGAGCATGTGCTACCGGCTTTTGTGAAGTAATAGGACCTATTTGGCTATGAATCTTCAAACGCAAATGAACGGCTATTTCGCTAATTCATTCAACACAATCTCTTAAGCTGGTCATAAGACAACCGTTTTGCTACGATTTCCATGATATGTTCATTAATAATAATAGAGAAAAACAAATCATTCGTGAGGTACGGATTTTTGGTAACATTGCACAGGTATGAGTATCTACCAAGTCCGGCATGAGAAAAATGGCCCAATTGTTCGTAGAGGAATCAACAGTATTTGACTTCACTTTAACGAGAATCGATGGTGGATTGTGGCTTGGGGTTGGACAGGAAAAGTGACGAAAACAAAATTCCAGCCTCTTTCGATTCGTAATAGCCGTCGACCAAGTCTATCGTTTTTATTAGGATAAGTGTGGTTAGGGGAAAGGGTACTTCATTTCCTCGGGTCTAAAAAAAGAAA
>JBCBCH010000317.1:0-3796 GCA_038530835.1 Bacteroidota bacterium
CCATCAGATACGCTAACGGTGATATTATGTTCTGTAGCCGTTTCATAATCCAGCGAAGCACCTGTTTCTAAACTAAGATTACCGTCTTCAGAAATTTTGAAAAGATTATCGGAGTTTGACACGATTTCAAAGGTCAAATCATCCCCATCTGAATCGATGGCAGTTACTTCGGCAAAAGGCTCATCGTCTGAAATATCCTCAAAAACAGAATAGGTTTGTGAAACGATTTGAGGAGCTGCGTTTTCCGGTTCTGGATTTGGGGTAACAGGAGTTCCGCCTCCATCATCACTGCTGCAAGAAAAGAACAAAGTCCCAACAAGTATTAGTATATAAAGCGTATTGAATTTCATTTTATGAATTTTTATAAGTTGTTTGTTTTCAATTCTTTTTATCATTTCTTTCTAACTAATAATTACTGAAAAACTTCAAAAACGTACACGCGCTCCTCACGCTCCACATCTTCGGTTTTTCTTCCGAACTGAACGTCACGATAATCGCTATACCCAGCAAACACATCAATATCCTCCAAGCGCAAAACAATGCTCGCATCCTTGAAGGCAATATCGGAGGCGTTGAACACCTCACCGGTAGCATTTACCACTTCTGTTGGAATTGGCGGGAAAGAAACATTATCATCAGCAGAATAACTGTTCCAAATAAAGTTGAAGTCATCACTTGCGGCAATTTGGCTTGTCATGTTGAAGAAATCGAAGTCATTATTAGCCGTAGCGGTCACATCCAACTCTGACATGGTTTTGTTGGTTGCCATTAGGGTAGCATCCATTTTTGTCATGGAAGTTAGAATTGCGTCATACGCTTCATGAACATAGGTTTTGTTATTGGCCTGCAACCTTGCATTGGTGTAATAGTGGTCGAAGACATCATCTTCCTCATTGGGCACATGGAAATTGGTTTCAAACGCTTCCCCATTTAATGCCACATTCCTCAGGTATACGGTAGCGGCGGTTGTAAAACGCCCTGGTCCGGTATGTCCCTGTACCAATAAACTTGCCGTACTATTTGGGCCCGCGTCGCTAAAGGTTATCGGTTGCATGGAGGTTTTCATTTCACTTAACAACAAATCGTGGTCACCAACTGCAAACGGGGGGGCCAAATAAGACCCTTCACCATTGGATTGTAAATAGACATAACCCAAATCGAAGTTTTCAAAGACAGTGAAAGAGCGTTCTGCTCCTTCGTTAATCGGATTGGTATTGCCAAAAGAAAAAATCATGGCGTAGTCATGCTCTGGTACATTATTGAAGGTGACATTGGCTGTTCCCAGTTCATTTCCAAAATCAGTTGGTGTAGAAGTCTGAGGACTGAAAATTCCAGGGGTAACACTATGGTAGGTTGTGATTTCCCCCTCATTCATATCACCTTTTACATATGTCAAAAAGTGAACATCAAAGGTTTCTCCATCAAAATCATCTGGTCGTTGTACCGTCTCTGCAAAAGAACTGCCCGTAACCTGCGCGATGTAAAGAATCTCCTTGGCTGGTGCTGGGCTCGTGATGTAGATGTAGTTCAAGGTACTGGCGTCATCATTAAAATAGCCTTCATAGGTATCGTAATCCAGTAAAACGTTGTAGACGTTTACCGAAATTGCTTCGGTTACGACAGCTCCTTCATCATCGGTTACGGTTGCTTTCAATTCAACACTACCATCTTCTACGTTTTTGGTGTCCCAATCGAACGTATATGGAGCTGCGGTTGCTTCTCCCTCCTTAACGCCATTTGCAAAAAACTCAACTTTGGCTATGCTGCCGTCAGCATCTGCAGCATTTAGCTCGACTGAAATAGTGTTCCAAACATGTGGACCACCAACCGGAGCATTGGTTGGACTTACAAAAGAAACGGTCGGATTTTGGTTTTCAGGTTCAGGGGTTGGTGTGGTTCCTCCATTATCATCGCTGCTGCAAGACAAAATTGCCAATGAAATGGAGGCTGCAAAAAAAATGTTTTTTAATTCCATTGTTTTAATTTTTATAGGTTTACGGCCGCGATATTAGGATGTAAACGCTCCATTAATAAGGCTCAATTGACGGATGACCCTTTTGAATTGACGGATACAGGTTTTGAGATAATCACGGGAACCGATTTTGCGATTCAACCGTAGAATTCGTGTTTACAACCATAACCGAAGGTGTCTTTGGGCTTTGGAATGAATTTTGGGCGTTCTTTGGTAACCACAACCACTCGCTTTATGAAAAGCACTCTTTTTTCTATCCTCCTATTTTTAACGCTTGGAGTGTGTGCGCAAACCGATTATGGTATTCTTACTCCCAATTCGCAAGAGCACGAATATTCACGTTTTTGCAGTTCGTTAGAAACCATTTTTAGACATACGAGAAAAGAAATAAGCTATGGAGTTCGGCAAGATACCCGAATGAACCTCTACTTTCAATTCAACGATAAGTCTTGGTTTAAAACCTTATTTGAACACCCAAACGATGGACTTGCAATCAACGTGGTAACCAAAGATATTTTCGATTGCGATGCTGAAACCATTCCTTCCGGTGTTTCGGGCGAAGTCTTGAAACCGGTGTATCGTAATACTTTGTATCAGAATATAAAAGAAGGGCATTCTGGATATTATCGCGTATTTGTGGGCAAACTTCCCGCAAAATATTACCACAAGGAGTTAGAGTTCAATGTGCTTTTTTTAAGGCAGAACTACAACTGTAGGTATCAAACCTTTTACAATCTAAATTCTTACAATTACGATTTGCTGGATATGGGTTTGTACTTGGATTCCATTTCATATGACAATGAGTTCGCTTCAATTTCATCTGGAGATTTTGAAATGAAGTACAAAACGTTAAATTTCAAAATACCCTTTGAAAAGAACAAAGCTTCGTTTGCCCCAGCCGATATCAAACCCCTATATGATTCCCTTAGACTTACGGATTTCAGTATTAAGAGAATAGAAATACAGGCGTACTCTTCAGTTGAAGGAAGCAAATCGGCCAACAAGGCACTTCAAGAAAAAAGAGCGCAAAGTATTGTAAGCGCGTTGCAGTCTTTTCAAAAAGCCAATATAGAAACCGAGATTGCATCAGCGGAAAATTGGGTAGAGTTCCTCAATGCTATTCGCGATACGGAATATGAGTATTTGGTTGATTTACCTAAAAAAGAAATAAAACAGGAGCTTAGGGGAAAACTGGTGGAAACCCTTGAGCCCTATTTAAACCAACATAGAAAAGCGTTGATAACCCTGTATTTGCAGAAAAAGGACGAATATGAGACGTTGACGAAAAGCCAATTAGTTGAAGCATTCAATTCCTCCATTGTAGATGATAGGTTAACCGAAGCTGAAAAACTTCAAAACTCTCTGTTCAATCGGATAAGGGCCAAAGAAGTAGACCCAAACGTACTTCACGAGCTTAAAATCCCAAAACAAAAAAAATACATTGACTTCTTCAATGCCAACTCTGCGTTTAGATACCGGCAGAACGCCAACGAACTACTGATGTCCTATTATGATTTTCAAGAACTGAACCAGTTGTATCCCGACAACAAAAAGGTAGCGTACAACATGCTAGCCTTACAACTAAGGATGAATCACGCGTTTAAAAACACTCCCGAAGACGAGAACCTGCTTGAAAAAATCCGTGCGTTGGAAAAAATGGGGATCAACAAAGGTTTGGTGCAGCGAATGTTGGTGAATTATCACATTATAAAGTCGGAGTTGCTCATGAAGAAAGGCAAGTATGATGAAAAGGATGAAGCCGTAAAGTTTATTTTGGATACCTACAATTCAATTCGGCTAAGTGATTTGGATTATTTGAGTTTG
>JBCBCH010000318.1:0-3784 GCA_038530835.1 Bacteroidota bacterium
ACAGACCAAACCTACCAAAGGAACACCCCCTTTGGCGACAAAGCCCAGCGAACAGCAATTGCGGCGGCTTCGAAAAATCAAACCACAGTTGTCCAGCCCAAGTGAGGGTACCAGTGCAACCGAAATTGATTTAAGGGAAGGCAGTCTGGTCAACCATACCCGTTTTGGACGTGGCAAAGTCCTGAAAATAGAGGGGGTGGGCAATGACCGTAAAGCCGAAATTCAATTCGAGTTGGGGGATGTGAAAAAATTACTGCTTCGGTTTGCCAAGTTGGAACTTCTCGAAAACTAAGAAACCTTCAGAATACTTTCCCGGGTTAGGGTGGTGGGGATGGTAAACGTAAAGGAACTCCCCTGGTTAGGCTTGCTTTCAATTTTGAATTCTCCATTGTTGCGGTCCACGAAATCCTTGCAAATGGCAAAACCGAGTCCCGTTCCTTCTTCGTTGTCGGTACCCTTTGTCGACTTGTTTTCTTTGGCCGAAAGTAGCAGGCTTTGAATTTGCTTTTTGGACATTCCTACGCCTGTATCTCGCACTGTAATGGCCAAATGGTCATCTCTTTCATAGGTCTCGATGAAAATTTGGTCCCCTTTACTGGTGAACTTCAGTGCATTGGACAATAGGTTTCGGATGACAAAGTCCATCATGTCTTTGTCGGCGTATACTCTGGGAATGTCCTTTTCCTCAAAAACAATGGCAATGTTTTTCCGCAAAGCATTTTCCTTGAACAACTGTACGTTCTTTTCAACCACCTTGCTCATATTGAACGACTTTTTGGAAAGAGTGTGGTCGTTCATCTGCGATTTGGCCCAGTTCAAGAGATTATCCAATAACAGCTGCAGGTTTTGGGAAGCATCCGAAAGATATTTTACAAAAAGTTCCTTCTCCTTTTCTTCCAACTTGTCTTTATCCTCTTTGAGGATATTGGCTAGGGACAGTACATTGCCAGTATGTCCTCTCAAATCATGCGAAATGATAGAGAAGAACTTGTCCTTGATTCGTGAAGCCTCTCGCAATTCATTCTCCGATTCCACCAGTTTTCCGTTTAGAAAATGGAGGGATTTATTCTTTTCACTTAGCGTTTCGATTTGGTTTCTGATTTTGCTGACCAAACCATTATAAGTGCCGGTAAGTCTATCGATTTCGGTGATACGGAGACTCTTTGTTTGGCTGAGCTGTCCTTCAAAATTATTTTGCACGATGGAATCCATGTCCGAAATCAAGTTTTTGATGGGTCTTGCGATATGACCCGCAAAAACAAAAGCTGATAGCATGGCGAACAACACGGTTATAATGAAGAACAATACCAAATACGATTTAATGGAACCAATCATAAGTTCTGAATCCGCATCTACCAACTCGTAAAGACCAGCAACATTCGAATTCAAGTGCAAATTGATTTCCTGGATTTCTTGAATGATTCCACTTTCCCCATCACCAATTGCAGCATCCAGCTTTGTAATTAGGTTAAAGTCGCTCCTGTAGTTCTTGAGCAGTTTTCGCGTTTCCGCATACAACGCATCTTCTTCATTTTCGATTCGTTGCAAGAGTAGTTCACACAATTCGTTCAGTTGTTTGGCATAGAACACGTCCTTTCGCAAAAAGAAGTCTTTTTCCTTACGACGCAGCATAAGAATCTCAGCCAATTCTATGCCCGTAGCTTCTTTTTCCAATAAATGGACACTTCTTCGCATTTTTCCGACGGTACCAAAATTTCTGAAGCCCTTTTGCTGAATCAACCCCAAAACATGTACAATTTTGGCATTTAAATTCTCGAGATTGGTTTCAATACGATTCAGTCGCGCAGCTACCGTTGGGTTTTTGCTATAATTCGCGCTGCGAATCTGTGCCAAGGCAGATTTGGCATTTTCAATGTACTGTTGGTATTCTTCTAGGTATTTGGAAGATTTTTGTAGATAAAAATCGTCTTGTTTGGTATCAAAATCGAGGATATGGAAGAACTTGTTGTCTGCTTTCAAACGATTTCCGTCAAAAACAGCAACACTTTCCCTTAGGGTTTTTGCATTGTCTATCGCCTGCAAACTATTGAAGGCAAAAAGCAAAAACGGACCGATAAGCAGGAACAACACTAAAAAAGCAATGAGGACACGGCCTCTAATGGTGTTCATCACACTAAGATTTGGTTTCCGGATAAAAACGTAATAGCGGACCTAATATTGCAGTTTATCGTTGAAATACAACATTTTGTCGATTCCTCCTACATATGCGGGTGGGCAAGGATACGTTAAAGTCCAATTTGGCATGTACAATCTTTGTTTCTTTGTAGGGTTATGGCCGAATTCATTAAGCTTTTTGAAGAAAATCCCAACCCGCGACAAGTAGAACTCGTGGTCGATATATTGCGCAAAGGCGGTTTGGTGATTTACCCTACGGATACGGTTTATGGTTTAGGTTGTGATATTTCAAATACCAAAGCACTGGAGCGTATAGCCCGTATTAAAGGGATTAAATTGGCCAAAGCCAGTTGGTCTTTTGTTTGTGCTGATTTGAGCAACCTTTCGGATTATGTACGCCAGATTGATTCAGCAACTTTCAAGATTTTGAAACGAGCGTTGCCAGGACCTTATACGTTTATACTTCCTGGCAATAACAATCTCCCCAAAGATTTTAAAAAAAGGAAGACCGTTGGGATTCGGGTTCCAGACAATTCTATTGCAAGGGCGATTGTGGAGTCTCTCGGCAATCCCATAGTTTCTACTTCCATTCACGATGAGGATGATATCTTGGAATATACCACAGACCCAGAACTCATTTTTGAAAAGTGGCAAAATCTAGTAGACGTGGTTATTGACGGCGGTTACGGAGGAAATGTGGCTTCTACTATCATCGATTTGTCTGATGGGTATCCTGAAGTAGTTCGGGAGGGGAAAGGTTCTACGGATATCTTATAACAAAAAAACGGCCCTTTTAGGGCCGCTTTCATATGTTATTTGATTAGGAATTACTTTCCAGAACCGCCAATGGCAGGGTCTTTCATTCCTTCTTCAATCATACTGTAGAATTGGTCGATTTTCGGAAGCACTACAATACGCGTTCTTCTGTTTTTAGCACGTTCTGTAGCAGAATCGTTTGAAGCAACGGGCACATAGTAACTTCTTCCGGCAGCGGTCATGCGTTTTGGGTCAACATTGAATTCGTTTTGCAATGTACGCACGATGGAGGTTGCACGTTTTGCACTTAAATCCCAGTTGTCAATTAACACGCCACTTTTAAACGGAACGTTGTCCGTGTGACCTTCCACCAAGAATTCAAAATCAGGTTTGTTGTTTACTACTTTAGCCACTTTTCCAAGTACGCTTTTCGCGGCAGAGTTGATGTTGTAGCTTCCACTGCTGAACAACAATTTGTCAGAGATGGATACGAATACCACACCTTTTTCAACGCTGATTTCGATATCCTCGTCATCCAAGTTGCCCAATACGCCTTTTAAACTCTGTACCAAAGAAAGGTTTACGGAATCTCTTCGGGTAACCGCATCTTGCAGTTTGCGAATCGTCAAATCCTTTTCTTTAAGGCTCTCTAAAGACTTTTCAAGGTTCTCCGCGCCTTTGGTGGTAAGCGTAGTCAAGTTGCCCATGTTGTTGATCAACTCCTGGTTGTTTGCTTTCAAGAAAGCATTTTGATCCTCAAGGGTTTTCAATCGGCTACTGGCGGTAGCTTTTTCTTCAAGACAATCGTTGAGTTTAACTGTTGCAGAATTCAGCAAATCCTGAGTTTCTTTTTGTTTTGCCTCTAAATCGGCATACTTCTTTTGAGAGACAC
>JBCBCH010000319.1:0-3784 GCA_038530835.1 Bacteroidota bacterium
CAACTTCACCTGCCTGAAAAAACTCGCTAAGAACTTCGAGGTCCCCAACCAAGGTGGTAGCGCTATTGAAATCATCGACCCATTTCTTCTTGGCCTTCAATGATTTCATTTTGAGTTGTGCTTCTTGCGGATTGTCCCAAAAACCTGGAGCTGCAGTTTTTTCCTCCTCGTTTTCAATTTCGATGAGTTTGGCATCTATGTCAAAGATACCTCCTTAACGCACCGAGGCGTTCAATAAGATCTTTTTGCTGATCTGTGGTTACCATAGGTTGAAATTTCGCGTAAAAGTAATACTTTCTATTGTTGTAATTGTGATGATTGCACCTTGACCAAATACTCGGTTGTATTCGCTCCTTTTGTGAAAACGACCCCCTTTAAAGGAGCGCAATCCTTGTAGTCTTTTCCGTGACATACCTTCACATGGTTTTGGGCCACCAGAATATTATTTGTTGGGTCAAAACCTATCCAGCCCACATCGGGCAATCGCACCTCTGCCCAAGCATGCATCTGAAGGTCACCAAAAAAGTTGCCGCCTTGGTGGATGTATCCTGAAACATACCGTGCAGGAATACCATTCTTTTTTGCGATGGCACAAAAAAGATGGGCAAAGTCTTGGCAAACCCCTTGTCTTTGGTCAATGATATCTTTTAAAGGGGTAGTAACATCGGTCACACCTGTTTTGAAATACAGATGATGATACACCCAATCATTAAGGTCCAGTAAATTTTGGAAAGGGGATTGCGTTTGGTCAAAGCGGAATATGGATTCGTGGTCTTTGGGCAAGGAACTTAAATCTGTTTTTCGCAAGTAGATTTCATTATCGGCTTTAAAGGCTAGTGAATCTATTGCGTGATAGTCTTCTTTTGGGTTCCAATTTGGGATGAAATCGAAGGGATTTAGTTCGGTTTTTATGACTTCACATTCAAATTGGAATTCGATTTCCGTAAAACCACGTTTGGGGTGCAATCGAATAGTATTGAAGCCCAATCCATTACTGGATACATGATAAGGTGTATGCAAGCTGTTTTCAAAACTCCACCGAACCATGTTTTGGGATTCGTTTTCCATGGGAAGAATCAGAAATTGCCAAATCGCTTCCTTGACATTTTCTTCATAACAATTCTTCGCGCTGTACACAATCTTATAAAGATGCTCCATGGTGGTGGTTAGGTCATCAAGCGGTAAACCTAATCAATAATTGAAGAACTCCTTTTCCATTTTTTGACTGATTTCAACAAGTTTTTCAAGAATTTGTTGAATAAATCCCTGGACATTGGATTCAATCGATTCCACTTTGGTAAATTCAATTTCGGCACGGAGTTTACCTACTAAAAATGAGGTGGAATCCTTTGCAGGGTGTTTTGCCTTGTCCAAAACGCTGATATGCCGATAAATTTGGTTCAAACTGTTCATGACCGACCGTGGGCAGTCCCCATTCAAAACCAAAAATTCGAGCGTGCTTAGGCTCGTTGGGGTCTTGCGATAGAACCTTCGCATCATATCATAGGACTCAATACATTTCAATAAGGTCGTCCATTCAAAACTGTGGGCGACTTGGTCGCCATAACTACCCGTAGCCAAAAGGGCATCATGGTATTTGGCATTGATGATGCGGATAATTTGTGTAGCGCGTTCAATGTTAATACCCAGCATGATAATGGCATACACTTGGTCATGTAGCAATGACCCTCTGATTTTACCACGAAGTACTGCAGTTTGTTCCGTAACGTGAACCGTGAAATCGTAGAGTCCTTTTTTTACAAAAAAATCGGTGTCATAGTTCAGTACATAATGATAGAAGCGATTGATGGCCTCATATAACCCAGTCGAGATTAAGTCCCTGGCGCTGTTTGCATTTTCTCGCGCGGACTTGACACTGCTGATAATGGAATAGTCTTTTTGTTGATTGAGGGCGGTATCGAACAAAACCTCTTCTTCATCTAATACTACGCTTTCGTCGTTTATGGGGTTTCCAAGCATAAATAGGGTGGAACGTAGCATAAACTGTCTTGATTGGGAGAGTTCATGAGGAGCGTCCAAGGAAGAAAAATAATTCACGTTCAAATAGCGCGCGATATGCTCTGAACGTTCAATATAGCGCCCCATCCAAAATAAATTGTTTGCAACCCTTGCTAACATGATTATGCCTCGTTTTTTAAGACCCAAGTATCTTTTGAACCTCCGCCTTGTGAAGAATTCACGATTAGGTTTCCTTTACGCAAGGCTACTCGGGTGAGCCCCCCTTTCAACACAAAATCTTTGTCTTTTCCCAGTAAGGTAAACGTGCGCAGGTCAACATGGCGTTGTTCAAAAGACCCTTCTTCTTCGATATAGGTGGGATGTACCGAAAGGGATAGTATAGGTTGCGCAATATACTTTCTGGGATGTTCTTTAATGGTGGCCTTGACCTTTTCAATTTCGGACTTGGTCAATTGGTTACCAATGGAAATACCATACCCTCCGGCCTCATCCACCGGTTTAATGACAAGTTTGTCCACATTTTCCAAAACATATTTCAATTCATCGGGTCGGCTACAGCGATAGGTGTGGACGTTGTTCAATATGGGTTCTTCGTCCAAATAGTATTTAATAATTTCGGGCATATAAGTATAAACCGCTTTGTCGTCAGCAACTCCGGTTCCAGGTGCATTGGCCAAACAAACGTTACCTTTTTTATATGCTGCAAACAATCCGGGCACCCCGAGGGCGGAATCTGGTCTAAATTCCAAGGGGTCAATAAAAGCATCATCAATTCTACGATAGATGATATCCACCCGCTCCGGACCATTTATGGTTTTCATGTACACAAAGTCATTCTCCACAAATAAGTCCTGCCCTTCCACCAGTTCAACGCCCATGGCCTTGGCTAAATAAGAATGTTCGTAGTACGCGGAATTGAATCGACCTGGGGTAATCACCACACAGTTGGGATTGTCTACCCCTCGTGGTTTGACTGTTTCCAAAATTTGCAGCAAATTTCCCGCGTAGTTGGTCACAGAGTGTGCCTGATAATGGTTGAAAACCCCAAACAAAGCCCTTTTTAGTGCAGTGCGATTACAAATAACATAGCTGACTCCTGAGGGACAGCGAATATTGTCTTCCAACACATAATATTCCCCATCGGAATGTTTGATGAGGTCCGTTCCCGAAATGTGGTTGTATATTTTTCCCGGTGGGTCCAAATGCATCATTTGGTGTAGGTAGTGCTCCGATGAGCTCAATAAATCCAAAGGAACAACCTTGTCCTTGATGATTTTTTTGTCATGGTAAATATCCCACAGAAAAAGATTAAGCGCCCGACTTCGCTGAATGGCTCCTTTCTCAATGATTTCCCATTCTGAGGGGTGTATGATGCGTGGAAAAAGGTCAAAAGGAAATATTTTTTCCTGCGTTTGTTCATTATCATATACCTGAAAGGTGATGCCTTGATTGAAAAAAGAAGCTTTGGCCTTGTTGTTCAGGTTTTCATAGTCGTTCACCGAATGGCCGCCATAAAGGTCGAAAAGGGTTTTGTAAATGGATTTTACCGAACCATCTTTTTCAAAAACTTCGTCAAAAAGGCCTTTTCGAGGTTCATACGAAGAAAAAATAATCGGGTCCTTTTTTTCGTGCATATAGTTTTGAAGATACTGTTTTTAACATAATCAGTAAAGGGAAAGGATTTAAAAAAACACTCTAAAAATTAGCGGATTAACAATCAAAAGGAGGTTTTATTAAGGAATCAACCAATTTTAAGCAAATCCCCTTTTATTCCCATTCAAAATGCGATTTTGACTATTTTTAA
>JBCBCH010000320.1:0-3777 GCA_038530835.1 Bacteroidota bacterium
GGCACAAATCTCACATATTACAGTGTCGGAGATATTGTGGCACTTTTTGCAAAACTTGATTTCTTCTTTCATCTTGACCAAAGCACTGGCCAAGTGTACGGTTTGGTCATCCGGTTGCTTTAGCAAATGCAACACCAATCGAAGTGCAGTTCGTTTTCCGATACCGGGCAACTGCGACATTTCGTATACCGCGTTTTCCAAAAGTTTAGAAGAAAAATCCATCTACTTGATTGAAGGGCAAAATTACGATTTTAACAGTACCGATTTACTTTTGTACTTTGCAAATCAAACCCAATAGATGTCCTCCGTACAAATTTTACTGCTGATTGGTTCCTATTTTTTGGTGCTTATCGCGATTTCCTACTTCACCGGTAAAAACGACAACAACAATGACTTTTTCAAAGCAGGCCGACAATCGCCTTGGTATGTAGTTGCTTTTGGTATGGTAGGGGCTTCCTTGTCGGGGGTTACCTTTATTTCTGTGCCGGGCTGGGTAGAAGCTTCCCAATTTAGCTATATGCAGGTCGTTTTGGGGTACTTGGTGGGCTATTTTGTAGTAGCCTTTGTTTTGCTTCCGATTTATTATCGATATAACCTCACTTCCATTTATGAGTATCTATCAGACCGTTTTGGTACGGTAAGTCATAAGACAGGAGCATTTTTCTTTTTTATCTCGAGGGTTCTGGGGGCAGCTTTCCGGTTGTTTCTGGTGGCGATTGTATTGCAACAGTTCGTATTTGATGATTTAGGTGTCCCGTTTGAACTTACCGTGGTGTTGTCCATATTGTTGATTTGGGTGTATACCAATCGTGGGGGCATCAAAACCATTGTATGGACCGATACCTTGCAGACTTTTTTCATGCTTCTGGCTGTTGGGCGTTCTGTTTATTTGATTTTAGGGGCAATGGACTGGAGCTTTGGAGCGTTTTTGGCTTCCGAAGAACTTAAAACCTATAGTACCTTTCTGTTTACGGATAGTCTTTTGGACCGTAATCACTTTGTAAAATCATTTTTGGGGGGAGCATTTGTCACCATCTGTATGACTGGGCTTGACCAAGACATGATGCAGAAGAACCTCACTTGCAAAACCTTGAGGGATTCCCAAAAGAACATGATTTCTTTTAGTATCGTATTGGTCTTGGCGACCTTTTTGTTCATGTTGCTCGGAGCCTTGTTATTCATCTACGCCAACAAAAATGGCATTGCCATTCCTTTAATGGATGGAAAAGCTAAATCCGATTTGCTATTTCCCGAAATTGCCTTAAATGGAGGACTAGGACTTACCTTGGCCATCACCTTTATGCTTGGATTGATTGCAGCGGCTTACAGCAGTGCGGATAGTGCCCTAACCTCTTTAACCACATCGTTTTGTGTTGACTTTTTGAATATTGACCAAAAACCAGAAAAAGAGCAGGTCCGATTGCGCAAGAAAGTTCATATTGGCATGAGTGTTTTGCTGATTTTGGTTATTATCAGCTTTAAATATTTCTTGAGCCGAAATGTAATTGATGGACTTTTGGTTGCCGCCGGATACACTTATGGACCACTCTTGGGGCTTTTCGCTTTTGGCATCTTCACCAAATATGCCATTTGGGACCGCTATGTTTGGATTGTCTGCGGACTTTCGGTTATAATCATTGCAGCTTTTGGACAGTTAGACCCCAGCTATTTGGGAGGATATGTAATTGGTTATGAACTACTTCCTTTGAATGGTTTGCTAACCTTTTTGGGTTTGTGGGCGATTCGCAAAAAAGTAAAATCATAAATATTGCCCGGTAGCTAACATAACTAGGGTGCAAGCTACTTCCACTTCAATACCCGCCTCTTTAAGTTTTTGCTCGAATTCCAAGTTTTCGGTACCGGGATTGAAAATCACCCTTTTAGGGGTCAAGTCCATAATATCTTGATAATATTCTTGCTGTCTTATCGGATTTAAATACAAGGTAATTGTATGAACATCTTGAATATCCGAAAGCTTATCCTTAACTTCAACTCCGAAAACGGTGCCAGACCTAACCCCAAATGCCTTTGTAGCAAAACCGTTTTCCACCAAACGCCGTATTGCTAGGTTACTATATCGACTTGGATTGAGCGAAGCACCAAAAACGAGTGTTGAGTTCATATGTTAATTTATGTGTTAAACTAATCTAAAGTTTGTAACCAAAAGGTAAAAACTGCGTCTATTCGAAGAATTACATCATTGGTAAGACTGTATTTTTTATAGTTAATGGTTAGTGTTTAGTATAGCTTATCAATGAAATAACCCTGGTGTACCAATTTTGGGAAGCTAGGGTTTCTTCTTTTTTAAATCCTCAGTCTACTGTTTTTTAAATTCCTTACCCCTGATTTTCAGCTTTCTTTTGAGCCCTGAAATGTTAAAATTGAAATTTCTCGTAACAACAACCACCCTCGTTCGTCTGGTTTGTATCATCAATCAGTAATCAATCAAAAAAACGAGCAAACTCATGAAGAGCAATCTCTTTCTGTTTGTGTTGCTTTTCTGCAACACTCTTTTCCATTACGGAAATTCAACAAAAAACGATACGGATACCAAAATTGGGTCCATTACGGGTATCGTCGTGAATCAGGCCAAGAACGAACCTGTGGCCTACGCAGCAATTGTCATTAAATCAGAAGACGGAACGGAAACCATCACAGGAGGTATTACCACAGAAGACGGACGATTTGAGGTAAAAAAATTGCCTGAAGGCACTTTTCGATTGGAAGTACAATTCATCGGGTATGAAACCCATGTGCAAACACTGGAAATCACCAAGAAAAACAAAAAACTGGACCTTGGCACCATTGCCTTGAAAGAAAGCACCCAAGCGCTTGAAGAAGTAGAAGTCGTTGCGGAACGCACTACCATAGAGCAGCGCGTAGATAGAAAAGTCATTAACGTTGGAAAGGATTTAACCACGGCGGGAGCAACGGCCTCTGACATTATGAATAACCTTCCCTCCGTGAATGTCGATGCCCAAACTGGGGAACTGTCTCTGAGGGGCAACTCCAATGTTCGGGTCATGGTAGATGGGAAACTTTCAAACGTACCTGTTGCGCAACTCTTGCGTCAAATTCCTTCAACCTCCATAAAATCCATTGAATTGATAACAAACCCCTCTGCCAAATACAATCCCGAGGGTATGAGTGGTATCATCAATATCGTATTACACAAAAATGCGAATATGGGTTTCAATGGAAACATTAATTTGGGATACACCCAAGGTATCCGACCCAAATACAATGCTTCTCTAGATTTGAACTACAAAATCGGGAAATTCAACTTTTATGGGAACTACGGAACCAATATTGGCGATTATTTCAATGACGGATTCATTTTTCGACAGGATGAGAATTCAAGGCAGGATTTTGACTTTTTCAATGATAATGAATCCCACCTTTATAAAATAGGGGTTGACTTTTATATCAACGATAAGAATACGCTGTCCATCTTTACCAATCAAAACCATTTTGATGGTGAAGGTTTGGGAATTACCGACATAACGTATAATCTGGATGCTTCAAGAAACTTGATTCAGTTTTTTGACAACGTCAGCAGCAACCTGAGCGAACAGTACAACTTTGACTATAAATTGGATTTTGCAAAGGAAGGGCACAACATTGAATTGGAAATTGACCACAATCGTTTTGAAAATGATGAAGATGCCAATTTCGCTTCAGAAGGTGCAACGCTCTTTCCAGACTATATGGACTTTGTGGATACCAAACGTGACCAAACCTTCATCAACTTGGATTACGTCAACCCCTTAGATTCCA
>JBCBCH010000321.1:0-3766 GCA_038530835.1 Bacteroidota bacterium
TATTCTTTTTGGGTATACCGTTCTAGTGGCATTGGTGTTGGTCATGCTGCTTCTCTTTTTGAAGAAGTATAGGCCGTCCATTTTTGAAAACAATAACAAAGTGACCTTCATTTTGGTCAATATACTGGTGATGGTGGTGGCGACCACCCTAATGGTAAAGCATTATGAAGGTTATGTATATGTGGTACCCCTATGTATTTTGCCTTTGGTGCTAAAGAACTTTTTTGACGCGCGCTTGGGATTGTTCACCCATGTGCTTACCGTGCTCATTCTGGGCTTTGTAGTGCCGAATAGCTTCGAGTATGTTTTTTTACAGACTATTGCGGGGATTGTAACTATTTTGACGGCCTCAGAACTCTATAAAAGAGCCAATCTTTTTATTTCTGTCGGACAAATCACCCTGATTTATGTTATCGGCTACTTTGCGTTTCACATTATCCATGAGGGAGGTATGGATGGCATTGAATGGATATTGTTCGGCATCTTTGTTTTGAATGGATTGCTGACGTTGTTTTCGCAACCCCTCATTTATATTTACGAAAAGGTTTTTGGACTAATTTCCGATGTGTCCCTTTTGGAACTGTCCGATACCAATTCCAGACTATTGAAAGATTTGTCCAATAGGGCTCCTGGCACCTTTCACCATTCCCTTCAGGTGGCGAATTTAGCGGAAGCGGCGGCTAATGAAATTGGAGCAAACGCCATGCTGGTACGAGTGGGAGCACTGCACCATGATATTGGCAAAATGGAGAACCCCACATTTTTTACAGAGAACCAAACGACCAATAGCAATCCCCATGATGATATTCCGCCAAAAGAAAGTGCTAAAATTATCATTGGTCATGTTTTGAAGGGCATTGATATGGCCCGAAAAAATAATCTACCAGATAGGGTAATAGACTTTTTGCGCACGCACCACGGAACAACCCTGGTATACTACTTTTATAAAAAACAAAGCGAATCTGGGGCCGAAGTGAACGAAGAAGATTTTAGATACCCAGGACCCATTCCTTTTTCAAAGGAGACGGCAATTTTGATGATGGCCGATGCGGTTGAAGCAGCCTCCAAAAGCCTTAAAAATCCTACCTATCCAATTATCGATGAATTTGTGGAAAAGATTGTTTCTGGCCAAATGAAAGCGAATCAATTCAACAACGCGAACATTACCTTGAAGGAAATCGAGATGGTAAAAAAGGTTTTGAAACAAAAACTTACCAATATTTACCATCTTCGGGTGGAATATCCTGAGTAAATCGATATATAGAGGGTCGGTTAAAGAAAGGATAAAAGTTTTGAATTGCTCCAGTTTCATGGTATTTTAAGGAATGTAAAAACACCGCTATGAAAACAATTCGACCCTTCGGATACTTTTTTTCGTTACTTTTTTACATGAGTTTGATGGCGCAGCATCAAGGTCCTAGTGCATTTCAAGATTTTTTATTTAATACTACATTGGAGGTTCAGCAAAATGCTAAGGATTCCTTCTATTTCAAACGAGAAAACATTTCCCTTCATTTGAGTGCAGATAAACTGGCACCCAAGTATGTTCTTTTTTTACCGCCTACATTTTTACCGGACCCAATCAGCTTAGAAGAACCGATAGTGAAACACTTCGGGTTGAATTGCTGGATGCTAGTGGAAATCTGGTTCAAAGGCAACGTCATAAAATCGAAGATGGCCTCAGTTACGGTTCCTTCAAGATTCCTAAGAAGATTGCCGAGGGCGAGTATTACTTAAGAGCGTACACTCAGTGGTTGCTAAACTATGGTCCCGAGTCTTTTCCGATAAAAAATGTTAGAATTGTTTCCCCCAAAGCGAGGGGAGCAATTCAAAAGATTCCCAATATGGTCGGGGCTTTCCCAGAAGGGGGACATTTAATTGCCAATTTGAATCAAAGGGTGGTGGTTCAATTTCCAAAAGATATCCCGGAGGATTTAAAAGTTTATGACTCTGATGGTAGAGTTGTTGCAAATGTTACGCCCTACAAAAAAGGCTTGGGAACCTTTTTTATCCGTCCTGGCACTCAGGAAACCTATACTTTAAAAGGAACGGGTATTGAAGCTTTACAACTACCAGAAGTGCAAAATGAGGGCTACACCCTACAATTGAGTAATTTAAAGGCGGAAGAATTATTGTTGAGAATTGCCTCTTCCAAGAATTTGAAGGGGTCCTCTTTGTTTTTATCCGGGGTAGTAGATGGAGTGTCTTTTTTTGAGCAAAAGTTGGATTTTGCTGACAAGAATACCTTGGATATACGAATTCCCAAGAAAAATATTCCTGCGGGTGTAAGTCAGTTGCAATTGAAAGATGAGTTTGGAAAGATATGGGCGGAGCGATTTTTTTACAATCAGGATAAGACCTTAAAAATAAGATTGAAACCGTTGGATTGGAAGAATAGGAAGGCGCGATATTCAGTCACGGTATTAGATGAGAACGACCTGCCCGTTAAAACTACTCTTTCCGTTGGTTTAAGGACGAAATCGTACATTGCTGCTACCGATTCAAAAAGCAATACTTCGGACACGAACCGTCGAAATCAAAGATATTGGGATGATTTGTTGGCCGTAACGGGGGAGTCTTCCCACTTTTTAAGCCCCAATAAAGATTTGGAAACACCTTCGATTTTGCGATATAGTTTTCAAAAGGGCTTGGATTTTTACGGTCAAGCCTACGATTTGAATCAGGCCTTACTCGCGAAAACCAAAATACAAGTGCTTATTTGGGCTCAAAACGAAGTGTTCGCCGAGGAAGTCACAACCAATACAGATGGTTTGTTCAAATTGACTGGTCTGGATTATGAAGGCGCGATTAAAATGGCGTTCAGAACAAAGGGGGCTACAAGCAAAACCAAACTTGTTCGTGTTATTCCTTATGAAATGGAAACCCCTCCTTTAACCGACCCCAAAAGTGAGTTGCGGATGCCTGAAGAATTGATTCAAGTGGGCGCTCAGCAAAGTTCAAAAGGTCCAGATGGTGATTTTCAACCCATGGCAGCTAGCGAAAATGTTGTATCTCTTAACGAGATTATTTTAGAAAAAAAGCAAGACCACAAAAAACTGACCCCTTCGGTCTACAGCATAAAACCTTCTGTGGTTCGTTATCAAGACCCTGATAAGCCCAAAACAATCCCCCAACTTTTTTTGGGGATTCCTGGGGTTCAGATTGCGAATTTGGGGGATTTATACCCTACGATTAACTTATTTAAGGCGACAGGAGCTGGATCTATACTTTGGGTTTTGGATGGACTTCCCTTGATTCAACCCACCTCCTTGGTTCAAATTATGAACATCGTAAATTACAACGACATTGAGCGTATTGAATTGTTGACAGGCTCACAAGGAGCAATCTATGGAGCTAGAGGAGCTGGGGGAGTTATTGCCATTTACACAAAAGATGGTAATGAAAACGGATTTGTGGATAGAAAAGAGGCCCAATTGCAATATGAAGGGTATCACGAATCGGTAACTTTTGATACCTATATACAAGGGGTTTCCAAAAAAATACGGCAGGCTTCGGGACAAACCTCTACCGTATATTGGAACCCTGTTTTGAAAACCAATGAGCAAGGAGAAGCAATCATTTCTTTTGAGATACCCAAAGACTCGAGTGCTCTGGATATAGAGATTTGGGGAGCTACTCCCGATGGCAAAAGAGGGACTTTTCAGGGTTCCCAATCTTTGCGACAAGAGATAGGCATTTAGTCTTTGGATAAAAATCAAAAAATAGTTGCGATGTTGCCCCTGAAAAGGTACATTTGCATCCGCAT
>JBCBCH010000322.1:0-3763 GCA_038530835.1 Bacteroidota bacterium
CAAATAGGTTGGGTCGCATAAAAATTGGTAAGCCTGACCCCTTCTTGGGCCATGGCATCCTTACGGGGTGTTATCCCAATCGAATTGGAATTCATTTGGCCTTTGGCCCTGGAAATGCCAACGGATTGCATTTGGAAGAACTCACGATGGCCGAAATGTTGAAGAACGAAGGCTACGCCACCGCCATTTTTGGAAAGTGGCACTTGGGCGACCATTCTGATTTTATGCCCAACAAACAAGGGTTTGATGAATTCTACGGAATTCCATATTCCAACGACATGTGGCCCTATCACCCCGAGCAAGGGACCGTTTTCGATTTTCCGCCATTGCCCTTGTTCGAAAATGAAAAAATCATCGACACTTTGGTTGACCAATCGATGCTGACCACCCAATTGACCGAAAAAAGTGTGTCGTTTATTAAAAAGAACAAAGCAACCCCCTTCTTTTTGTATGTAGCGCATCCACAACCCCACGTACCGTTGTTCGTCTCCGACAAATTCAAGGGAAAATCCGAAAGAGGACTCTACGGCGATGTTATCATGGAAATTGACTGGAGCGTGGGCCAGATTTTGGAAACCATCAAAACGCTTGGCATAGATGACAATACAGTGGTCATCTTCACGTCAGATAATGGCCCTTGGCTTTCGTATGGGGAACATGCCGGTTCGGCCCATCCGCTGCGCGAAGGCAAACAAACCGCTTGGGAAGGGGGGCAACGGGAACCTTGCATCATACGGTACCCGAACAAAATTCCTGCGAACCAGGTCATTAACACCCCCTTGATGTCCATAGATATTTTGCCCACCATTGCACATTTGACCCAATCGCGCTTGCCGGAAAAGGAAATAGATGGCAAGAATATTACGGAGGTTTTGACGCAAAAGACCGAAGATAGCCCGCATGAGGCCTATTATTTCTACTATAACATCAACGAATTGCATGGGGTTCGGTATAAAAACTGGAAGTTGTACTACCCTAGAACATACAAATCCTTGAATGGGCGGGAAGGCGGAAAAGGAGGGTTTCCGGCAGTATATGACTTTAATGAAGTAAATGAGATTCAACTCTTTGACCTCTCAAAAGATATCGGCGAGAGCAATAATGTGGCCCAGCTGTACCCTGAAATCGTGCAAACCATTGATAGCCTGGCCAACCTTAAAAGAGCGGAGCTTGGGGATAGTTTGAGGGACTTGGAAGGTCAAGAAAATAGACCAGCTGGGGTTCTAAAATAAGGGATGTTCTAAAATAGTATCTCACTAAAAGCGTACCCAAAGAATGTAGCTGAAAACTCATGAGGGAATTGTTCAAGCCAGTACAGGTCAAAATTTCCAGAATTTTATGTATTTATCGATATATTTCATCAAAATGAAACCTTAGCTACAGTGGAAGAATACCAACCCATGGAAAACCGCCAAACGCTCGAACGGATTGACAAAAAGTATATCTGGAATGAAATCAGCAGTGTTTTAAACTTCGATAAGGGCCTTTTTTACACCATTCGGGAATTGTTCGTAAGACCAGGCAAAACCGTGCGGGAGTTTTTGTTGTACGACCGAAAAAGATTGGTCAAGCCTATCATTTTTGTGATTTTCAGTTCCTTACTGTTCGTGATAAGCGCACAAATTTTTGGATTCGAAACAGGTTCCTCACCTGATAACATCAAAAGTGAAGGCATTAGAAAAGTTTTTGAATGGGTTGGGCAAAACTTTGGTTTTTTCAACATTGTTTTGGCCTTTTTTATTGGATTTTGGACCCGGTTGTTCTTTTTGAAATCCAAATTCAACCTTTACGAGATATTTATTTTGATGTTCTTTGCCGTTGGCGTCGGAAATTTGATTTTTACCCTTTTCGGTATTATAGAAACGGCGACGGGTCTTGACGTGAACGGAGCGGCCTATTTGTCGGTAATAGTCTATTCCACATGGGCCATCGGAAACTTTTTTCGGAAAGGTAAAATACTGAGTTATTTTTTGGGCTTGTTGGCCTATCTCTTTGGTAGTATCACCGGGTCAGTATTGCTTCTAGGGATAGGAATTTTAATGGACCTGTTTAACAAAGGCAGTTGAGTCAGGGCCCTTGGAGGGTACCATGTGAACTGTAAATTCCCGAACTTCATCTTTTCAAACGAAATTGAAATCTTTTTAATCAAGCCATGGACGAGAAGTACACCGTAGGGGATTTGATTTATGATGCCAACATTTACGATGCCATGAATTCCGGCGTAAATGATTTGGATTTCTACAAACGATGGATGCCCAAAAACAAAGCAGCTCGTGTGCTAGAGCTGTGCTGCGGCTCGGGCCGATTGACCATTCCCCTAGCCAAAGAAGGATATGATATTATGGGTGTGGATTTTACGGCTTCCATGCTGGAAAAAGCACGTGAAAAGGCTTCCGCTGAAGGGTTGGAAATCAAGTTTGTTGAGGCGGATATGCGAAAGCTGGATTTGGGTGAAACGTTTGACCTGATTTTCACTCCTTTTAATTCCATTCATCACCTTTATGAAAATGAAGACCTTTTTCAGGCTTTTGCCAAGGTCAAAGCCCATTTAAAGGAGGGCGGAACATTTATTTTCGATTGCTTTAACCCCAACATCCAATTTATGGTAGAAGGCCAAAAAGGCCTGAAGCCAGTTTCACAGTTTACCACTGAAGATGGTAGGGTGGTTTCGGTTCAGGAACGTATGCGATATGAAAACCAAACCCAAATCAACCGGATTGAGTGGCACTATTTCATCAACGGGCAGTTTGATTCCATCCAAAACCTGGATATGCGCATGTTCTATCCCCAAGAATTGAATGCCTATGTAAAAGCTAGTGGATTTACGATTCTCGAGAAATTTGGGAGTTTTGAAGAAGAGGCGTTTCAAGACCAATCCGACAAACAGATTTTTGTTTGCAATTAACCACTCTCCTAATTTGTTTCAACGAATGACTGAAATCGACAAAATCGCATTTATCGAAACCAGAAACGGACAAATTCTAAGTACCAAGTCCAAAGGAAAAACGAAATACTACATTCCCGGAGGAAAAAGAGAACCAGGGGAAACGGATGAACAAACCTTGGTACGCGAAATCAAGGAGGAGCTGGATGTAATAATTGATAAAAGTACCATAGAATATGTGGGAACGTTCAAAGCCCAATCCGATGGCGCAAAAGAGGGGGTTTTGGTCAAAATGACCTGCTACAGCGCTCAATACGAGGGAATCTTAAAACCCACCTCTGAAATTGAAGAAATCAGATGGTTGAATTATAAAGATTTGGACATTATATCAGCAGTGGATCAAAAGATATTCAAATTTCTAAAAGAGCGAGGAGAACTGGAATAATCGGAATGAACAAACCTTAGCCCAAACAATATGCGCTTATTAGGTACCTACTTCTCCAAAATCTCCTCAATCTGCACATAGTGCCGCTCCATATGGCACAACAGAAACTCAAAACCTTCGGGAAGGTAAAAGTTGACAATAGGACCAATAGCCGATGAAAATTTATGGGCTTTGACTTGCTTGACTCTAGCCAAAAGAATGGAAGTCTTCAAATGCTCATGTAATTCAAAAAAGCGTGCGAAAATGGTTTTGATGTCTTCATCTGTAAGTGTTGTGACATCCAATAAAGGTTGAAAACGCTTTAAGGTTTTCATTTTCAAGGGGCGTTTGCCATTTTTGGGGCGTTGCCCTTCAATTACAAATTTCTGCCAGGCGCGCGCTTTGAAGGGTTTCGGAGCTCCTTGAATTTCTGGACAGTTGACAATAGCCGTGTC
>JBCBCH010000323.1:0-3763 GCA_038530835.1 Bacteroidota bacterium
GGCACCTCTAAAAGCCTTATAGAGCTCCATAGGGTCTTTGGTTCCGCCTTGTGAAAGCACGTTGTCCTTAAACTTTTTGGCAATTTCTGTATTGAATACCCCATTTTCTTTGAAATAGGCAAACGCATCCGCGTCCAACACTTCGGCCCATTTGTAGCTGTAATAGCCTGACGCGTAACCGCCTTGAAAAAAACTGCCTAGGATGGCTTGTTAATCTTATGGTAAAGTAAAACGTCATGAACATTTTGTGATACTTTTTGAAGTCGTTTGTATTTGACAAAACATGTGATGATTAACTAAAATCAAGTATTTTTAGTACTTCAAACGAATATGGCAGCTTACAAACTCAATCCCGACAGTTGGGTAGATTTATATGCAGACTACCTTTTTAACTATGCCATCGCAAGAGTAAGCGATGCGGAAATCGCAAAAGATTTGGTGCAGGAGACTTTTTTCGCAGGATTAAATTCTGCCAAGAATTACAAAGGGGACGCCGCTGAGCGGACTTGGTTGATTGCAATCTTAAAACGGAAAGTGATAGATTATTATCGAAAAAGCAATTCCAAAAAAGGAAAAGCCGAGGTACGTATGGGATACAATTCTGACAAAGAATCAGAAGGAGATTGGTTGGAAGAACAAGTAGCTGACCCCTTCAGCAAGAATGGTGACAGCAGTCTTGAAAATGAAGAGTTGGGTCTTGCTATTGAAGATTGCATTTCCAAATTGCCCAAAAAGCAATCCTTGGTTTTTAAAATGAAAACCATTCAAGGAATGAGCACCGAAGATATTTGTAATGAATTGGGAATTAATCCGTCCAATTTATGGGTTATGATTCATAGAGCGCGCACATCGCTCATGGGTTGTATGAATCAAACATGGTTTTAGACGAATGAAAATATCTCTTGAAAAGGCAAAATACATCTGCACCAAAAGTCAATATGGTGAGGCTACTTGGTGGGAATTGCTTCAGTTGAATATCTACTTGCTCTTTAGCAAGGAATGTTCAGATTTCTCGGCAAAGAACAAGAAATTGACCTCGCTTTGCAAAAGTGCCGGTTTGGACACCTTGTCCGAAGACGATAAGAATACGATGAGAGAGTTGCTCAAAAAACGTCAGTGATTTACCCTTTCCAGCAATAGCCAGACCAACATCCAAAAAATAGGGATTCCTTCTACCCAAAAGGCGGCAAAGTATTTCGAATTATTTCGTTTCACTTGAAGTAGTATCTTAACCAGCATTACCGTCAAAACAACGTTTGCCGCAATTTCCTTTAAGGACAAACCATCTTTCAAAAAAGTCATTAACATCATCAAAAGGGATAGGGTAATTCCAAGCCAAACCGTTTTTTGAACACCCAAACGTTGCGGGATGGTTTGCAACGAAGGAGCATCTTTTTCCATATCCCTGACATCAAAAGGCAAGATTAGAACAAAAACCAATACAAACCGTTGGATGGCGATTACCGAAACATCCCAATTCAAGGGCAAATTTGCTTGCAATACGGGTAGCATTACAGTGAAACCAGACCAAATCAAACTCACTATAAAAATCTTGAACCCACCCACATTTCTAAGGTTTTTGAACCGACCTAAAAAGGGAATCGCATAAAGCAGGGTCAACAATCCCAAAACAACTACTCCATACCAAACCGAAGCGTTAAGCTGTACCAAAAAATATTGGCTGGTTTCCAAAAAATACTACCGGCACATCCGCTTTTTCAGTGTGCTTTGTTTTTTGGGTAGCTTCTATTTTTTCGCTTCTACGCCATATTTGATGAATGAATAGCCAACAATTGTCGCCAGAACTTGAAAAACCAACAGGTTCCAGTCCAACGGAATGTTTAACATAAATGAGGTCACCGCAGTCAAAGAAGCCACGGAAAACCCAACATGAATGCTGGAATCCAAATAAAAGTGAAATAACCACGAAAAAGGCTTCATTAAACAGAATTTTCCAATGCCTCCAAAACGTTAATTTACGGTTAACAACTTTGGTTTGGACACCTCCAAAAATGCTTAATTTCACTGAATTATTACCTAATTTTGCACAATATTTAAGGTATTATGAACACTGAGAATTTCGCTGCAAGACACATCGGTATTACAGAGGATGACGTAACACAAATGTTGCAAACCGTGAATGCCGAAAGTATGGAACAACTCATTTTTGAGACGATTCCCGATGACATCCGGTTAAAACAGGATTTAGACTTACCGCAGGGTATCAGTGAACACGCCTTTTTAAAGCACCTAGAAGATTTATCCCAAAAGAATAAAGTATTCCGCTCCTACATTGGCTTAGGATACCATGAGTCTTTGACTCCGTCGGTAATCAAAAGAAACATCTTGGAGAACCCGGGATGGTACACGGCCTACACGCCTTATCAAGCGGAAATCGCCCAAGGACGTTTGGAAGCCCTTCTCAATTTCCAAACCATGGTCTGTGATCTTACGGGAATGGAATTGGCCAATGCTTCCTTATTGGATGAAAGTACAGCCGCCGCCGAAGCGATGACCATGCTTTTCGATGTGCGAAGCCGACAACAAAAGAAGGCGGAAGTAACCAAGTTTTTCGTGGACGAAAATGTGCTGCCGCAAACCCTGAGTTTGTTAGAAACACGCTCCCAACCTTTGGGTATTGAATTGGTGGTCGCCAATCCTGATGAATTTGATTTTTCACAGGAATTCTATGGCGCTATCCTACAATATCCTGGAAAAAACGGTGAAGTTCAGGACTATTCCAATTTTGTGGCCAAAGCCCATAGTTTGGATATTAAAGTGGCTGTGGCCGCGGACATATTGAGCTTGGTTTTGCTTACCCCTCCAGGAGAATGGGGTGCCGACGTTGTAGTTGGAACTACCCAACGTTTCGGTATTCCTTTAGGATATGGAGGACCCCACGCCGCGTTTTTCGCGACCAAAACAGAATTCCGTCGTAATATCCCAGGGAGGATTATCGGAGTAACCAAAGACACCGATGGCAACCGTGCCCTACGAATGGCTTTGCAAACGCGTGAACAACACATCAAACGAGATAAAGCCACCTCCAACATTTGTACTGCTCAAGTACTTTTGGCCGTTATGGCTGGAATGTATGCGGTATACCATGGACCCAAAGGAATGGCGTTCATTGCGAATGGGGTACACCAAAAAACGAAACGATTGGCCGCAAGTTTGGGCCAAATAGGAGTTGTTCAAGAGAACCTCCAATTTTTTGATACCCTAAAAATCAAAGTATCGGATTCCGCAACGCTCCGAAAGTTGGCTGAGGCGAAAGAAATCAACTTCAACTATGTGGATGATACAACTGTAACAATGTCGTTAAACGAGGCGACTAGTTCTGAAGATTTAGAAGATATCCTTTCCTGTTTTACAGAAATGTTGGGCATTCCAGCGGTTTCCTTGGTGGAAAACACCAAAGAAGTGCTGACGGCCGCAGTGGAACGCACCAGTGACTATTTGACTCACGATGTCTTCAATTCGTACCATTCTGAAACCGAATTGATGCGATACATTAAAAAATTAGAGCGAAAGGACTTGGCATTGAACCATTCCATGATTTCATTGGGCAGTTGCACCATGAAATTGAACGCCGCCAGTGAAATGCTTCCATTGAGCTGGGCACGATGGGGCAATATTCATCCTTTTGTTCCCGTAGAGCAAGCGGAAGGATACCACGTAATGCTGAAAGCTTTAGAGCACCAATTGAACATCATCACTGGGTTTGCAGCCACATCACTTCAGCCTAATTGAATTAGGCTGA
>JBCBCH010000324.1:0-3751 GCA_038530835.1 Bacteroidota bacterium
ACTACTGGCATCTAGTGCGGACGCTAACATCTTCAATTGCCAGTAGTTCCAAGGAGTTTCAAACTTTTTTCTTAGTGCTTTGAGGTCTTGAATAGAAAGCTGTTCCAAGAGACTTTGGTCCAAGATGTTGTTCAAGGGCACGTTTCTGAAAATGGTTACCCAACCAATTCCGAAGGAAAAGAGTAGGGCGGCCAAAAGGAACGTCCAGAATTCCCAAGTAGTTGGATTGCGATGCAAAAGGACATTGCAAAACAGTAAAGGGATAGGCCCAAGGAACACCCCTAAAAAAAGTGGATTTAAAATGGCTCGGTTCATGGCCTGAAACGACTTTAAATAGGTAAGGTCATCTAGGCGTCCGATACCTGGGGTAACTGCGTTGGTCCAAGTGAAGCATAAGCCTGCGGTTAGCCCACAGCCCAAAATGCTGAGAAGGAGTACGGTTGATTTTAGTGAAATGTCCATGACTTCTGTTTTTGTATTACGAGAACAAAATTCAGAAGTAGGGTGTCGAAAGACTTATTCGAAAAGAAGTATGATTTGTTCGAAAAGTGAAATTACTTGACCTGACTGGGTCGGTAGCCGAATTTTTTGGCAAAAGCGTTGGAGAAAGAGCTCAAGCTATCATAGCCTACCTGCCAAGCGGCTTCTTGTACCGTGGCTTTTTTGGAATGGATAAGGCCATGGGCCGTATCCAACCGTTCGTTTTGCAGGTATTTAAAAACAGGAACTCCAAAAATGGCCTTGAACTCCTTTTTTAGGGCGGTGGTGTTCAAGCCAATGTGTTTGGAAAGTTCGGAAAGGGAGGGAGGTGCATCGAGGTTGTCCAAGAGAAGCTGTTTGACCTCTTGCAGTTTTTCCCTTCGATGGTTACCAGTATCTACGGTTTGTTGTTGGGCAAGTTGTCCAAAAAAGTGAGAAAGCAATACCGTGATTTGACTCCGGAAGAACATCATTTTGGTCTTTCCGCTATAGGTGTTGGTAAAAACCGAATCCACAATACGCTGCATTTCAGGCGTCATGAAAAAGCGGGGACCTTCTACATAATGGTCTCTGGGATTCACCAATTCCGCCATTAATTCAGAAAAGAGGTCTCCCTCTGCATTGGGCAAATGCTCGAGATTTCGCATGGCAGTCGCAACCACGATGCACTGCAAATTGCGGTCCGGGGAAACAGTGTGCTCAAACTCTACTTTTTCATCGGCATAGAAGGCCAAGGTGAGGCCTTTGGTATTTTGGTACACTTCGGACTTGTCTTCATACTTTACCGCCAATTGCACATTGCCTGAACCGTAGAACGCTACGGCAATAATAGGCTCATCAAAAAAACAAGAATCTACTTCTACCACTTTGGATTCAGCCTCTTCGACCAAAACCACAAAGTCATTGATATGGATAAAATCACGTGTCATTCCGTTCCTTGAAAGTACAAAATCATCGTCTTTTCAAAGAAGTTTGGACCTGAAGTATCTGATTTAAGGCTTTTTTTCTTGTTTTAAGCCTTTCAGCTTTCTTTTGAAGTGCATAATGTAGGCCACATTGAAACCGAAATTCAAATTCGGATTCCTGAAGTTGAAGTTGTTTCGGGTTTGTGCAATAAAGGCAGGTTCGGCCATCCCCAACGCATTCGTCAATTGGAATTGCATCATCAAATCCCCAATTTCCCAGTTTACACCAACCGCGAAGGGGGCGTAGGTGTTGAAACTTTCAATAGGGTTGGCTACTGCATAATATTCGCTCACGAAAGACATGTGGTTTCCAATTTTATAGCGTCCACCGATACCAACAGCAAAGTGGTTTTGCGGGTCTTCTTCAGAGAATTCCAATCCACGATGAATAAAAGTAGGAGTTACTTGAAGCGAAAATTTACGGGAAAACTTTCGGGCAATCAGCAGTTGCGAAGCGTAGGACATCCGGTTGCCAAAATCATCTGCTATGGCATCATCCGCAATGCCCTCACTAAAATAGGTGGCATTCTGGAACAAGGTAATGCTCACTGGGGAACCTTTTCCATCCAAACCTTGCTGTACCAGTTTGTATTTCGCGTAGCCATCGAAAAGCCCATCCCAGGTAGTTCCGCCAAATCCCATGGAAAACCTATCGGTGAATCCATATTCCAGGGCGACCCGAGTACTCATCCTATCGGACAAAAAGCTTTGGGTTCGTTCTTCAGGGGTATTCCAAAAACGATTGGAAACAAACAGTTCCAACACACCTTTTTTACGAGTTTCAATGGAGTGTCCAAAGGTGATGCGTGTGGTTTTAAAAGTTGCCTCAGTGAATTGAGGCACCTCGTTTTGTTCCTCGTCCAATAGCTCCAACAGGTTTTGGGAAAAGCCAAAGTTCCCTACCAAAACCAGTAAGCCGATGCAAAAAATATCTTTAACTGTCATAGGGGTCGTATTCAAATCTGAAATCTACGGAAATGGTCTTGGCAATGTTCCCCGCCAACAAAGGCGGTATTTTGATGTCATAGTCTTTGACTACGGCTTCAAAGGTTCCGGTCAGTATGTACTTACCGTCAATTTTTTCAATTTTGGTCTTGATATCCAAAGTTTTGGAAACGCCATGCATCGTAAAAGTCCCTTTTACGATTCGGGTATGGGGCTCGGATTGGGAGGTGTCAAAATCTGCAATGGTCCCTTCAAAGGTGGCCTTCGGATAAATGTCAGATTCGATATAGCTCTCGTTGAAATGTTCGCGCATGAGCGCTTTTTCGAAAACAAAGGCGTTCATCAAGATATTCACGGCAATTTCGCCGCTCGAAAGGTCGATTATACTAAGCACTTGATTGTTCTGTGCCTTGATATTTTCTACCGAGGTATAGGAGAAAAATGCCACATTTCCTTGACGGGCGATGATTTTCTCTGTGTTTTGGGCATGGACACAAAAACTTACCAAAAAAAGTATGGGAATAAGTTTGTTCATGGTTGGTGGGTGCGCGTCAGAACGCAATTTAAGAAAATGGCATCCTTTAAAAAACCTTTGTAGATGCCTTTCAGCGTTATGGAATCTTTTTCGTGCAATTGGTTTAGGGTTTCGGTTTGTCCTGCCTTCATATCACAAATGATATAGGACTTGATATCAGCTCCACCCTGTAAAATAAGGGTTTCCCTGCCGTTTAAGGTGTTGATTTCTTTGATAACACCATGGATTTCAACAACTTCTTCTGCATTCAAAACCGTCAACTGTGTAGTGGTGTCCTTCAGTTGGGCAAGAAGGTTTTCAGCACTAATGCTCATTTCAGGCGTTGCTTTGGACACATCCAAGGGTTTTTGGAAGTACCAAAACGCTATTGCAGAGAGCAGTAGCACTAGGGCAATGCCAAAAATATAGGTACTGGGTCTGGATGGTTTTTTCACGATTCGTTGAGCGGATGGTTTGGTTCTTTTAAACTAGAAATGCACCTAGGACCGTTTTTTGGCCCCAGGTACAAAACTAACTAAACTAATCTCCTTTTTCAATCAACTATGCTTAGGGTTCCGGTCATTGAACCATGGAACTCACAATTGTAAAACAAAGTATCCGGAGCATCATTTGGCACGGTAAAGGTGATGGTTCCATCAGCAATACCGTTGTCGGTCACGCCATCGTTGAAAGCGTTTCCGGTACCAGTTCCTTGAATAGATTTAATGATGAACGGATGTCCAGGAGCATCTACGTTGAATTCGTAGGTTTCCCCACGCGTCAGGGTAATGTCTGGGTTAACCGCATCGGTCAAACCATTACCGCTGAAAATGTAGGCAGACGCCCC
>JBCBCH010000325.1:0-3749 GCA_038530835.1 Bacteroidota bacterium
GGACGCACCTAGAATTGCTACGGTATTTTGGTATTTCTGAATTGTTGAGTGAAAGCAACGCGAATGATATCTACAAAGAAACCAAGGCGCAACTCCAATCCGAAACCCATCATACTTTAGGTTTGCTGGAGCAGATGAACGTAGAAGTTGTGGCCACGACGGATGACCCAGTAGATAGCTTGGAACACCATCAGGAGTTTACAACGAGAAAGGGGAATTTGATTATGATTCCTAGCTTTCGACCCGATAAAGCCTTCGCTACCCAAGATACAGATGCTTTCATAATCTATTTGGAAAAACTCGGAGAGACTGTTACAAGCGACATCCAGAATTACCAAGATGTAATAGCGGCATTACACCAACGAGCGGATTTCTTCAATGGACTAGGGTGTAAAAGTGCAGACCATGGGCTAGAGGCACTGGTATTTTTTGAGTTAGGCACCTATGATTGTGAAGCTTTGTTCCAAAAGGTAAGGGGAGGTAAAGCCCTAACTATGGAGGAACAGGATTACTTTCGATTTGAAACCTTGGTGCACTTAACCCGCTATTATCATCACCTAGGTTGGGTGCAACAATTCCATTTGGGTGCTTTGCGCAATACCAATCAGCGTATGCTGGGTACGCTCGGTCCTGACACAGGTTTTGACGGCATTGGTGATTTTAAACAGGCGCAAGGTTTAGCCCATTTTCTCAATTTGTTGGATAGTACAGACCAATTGACCAAAACCGTTATTTATAACCTTAATCCTGCAGATAATGAAGTGTTCGCTTCAATGATTGGGAATTTCAACGATGGGCGCATTAAAGGCAAGATGCAATTTGGGTCTGCTTGGTGGTTTTTGGACCAAAAAGATGGTATGGAAAAACAACTGAACAGCCTATCCAATTTGGGATTACTAAGCTGTTTTATTGGCATGCTGACCGATTCGCGGAGTTTTCTATCCTTTCCACGTCACGAGTACTTTCGAAGGATACTATGTAACCTGATAGGTCAGGATGTAGAGAATGGAGAACTGCCTAGCGACGAAAAATGGCTAGGGAAAATCGTAAGTGATATTTGCTACCACAATGTCAAAGAATATTTTGGATTTAAACTGGATTGACCTGTGAAAAAACTGAATAGGGAAACCATCTCCTCATTGCCCAAAAGGCCCGTAAAGATTGTACAATTCGGTGAAGGAAATTTTCTTCGTGGATTTGTGGATTGGATGGTGGATATCCTCAATGAACGAACAGATTTTAATGGAAACGTACAAATCGTGCAGCCCTTACCCAATGGAATGGCAGAACCTATCAACCAACAGCAAGGGTTGTATCATGTGGTTTTAGAAGGCCTCGAAAAGGGCGAGAAGGTTCAAAATTCAAGGTTGATTACTGCCGTAGAAGGCGTTCTCAATCCATATGAAGCGTACAAAGATTTTCTAAGTCTTGGGGAAAACCCAGGCTTGCGGTTTATTGTTTCCAATACTACGGAAGCAGGAATTGTTTTTGATTCGCAAGACGCGAGACACACCTCGGTACCCAAAACATTTCCAGGTAAACTTACCGCATTGCTGTATCATCGGTTCCGATTCTTTAAGGGTACTCCTCCAGGGGAATTGTACATTTTGCCGTGTGAACTTATTGACACCAATGGTACTATTTTATTGGAATGTGTCGAAAAGTATATCGAACTCTGGTCGCTGGGGCAAGACTTCAAACATTGGCTTCAAAATCATGTGTATTTCTACAACACCTTGGTGGACCGCATTGTTCCTGGATTTCCAAGAGATACCATTAATGAAGTGCAGGGCAAGTTGGGTTATGAGGACCAGTTGGTGGTAAAAGCCGAACCTTTTCATCTTTGGGTGATTGAAGGAGCGCCGCAAATTGAACAGGAGTTGGATGTTAAAAAAGCCGGCCTTAATGTTGTTTTCACTCAAGATTTGAGTCCATACCGCACTAGAAAGGTGCGTATATTAAATGGAGCCCATACCGCCATGGTTCCCGTAGGGTATCTCAAGGGCTTTACAGAAGTTCGGGCCGTAGCGGAAAATGAAAAGATGGCCGCTTTTCTAAATCAAATCATTTTTGAAGAAATTATCCCAACCTTGGATATGCCCAAAGCCGAGCTTGAAAGTTATGCCGATGAAGTCTTGGATAGGTTTGGGAATCCCTTCATTAAACATCGCCTTTTGGATATTTCACTGAATTCAATCTCAAAGTTCAAGGTTCGGGTGTTACCCAGTATTTTGAAGTATATGGAGACTTTCAAAGAAGTTCCCGAAGGCTTGATAACTGCATTTTACTACCTCATACTATTTTATAAAGGGGAATTTGAAGAAAATGAAATTCCTTTGAAAGACAACGAAACCTATATTTCATTTTTCAAAACGGTTTGGAATCAAGAAGATGAAGAAGGATTTCTGCGGAATATTTTGTCCAATGAAGCGCTATGGGGTGAAAACCTTTGTGACAGAAAACTATTGGTAGAGGCGTTGGAGTTAAAACGAAAGCAGTTTCCTTTAACAGAGTAGCCCATTTATAAACCTTTGGTGTTACTACTTTGTACACTTGACTACTATGCAAAGCGAGTTAAACTAATCTATGGTTTAAAATGCTCAATTTTAGATTTACTATAGGTTTATGAATAATGCAAATCAAAGCTAATTTATTAAAGCGAGCGAAACTATGTTTCGCGCTGCAAGCGTCCCAAAACTTACCAAACTAATACTACTGAGCGAGGCATTATTTTTCAGTAATCCCTTCTCATTCTTTTTTTAAGAAGACCCAATTCAGTGGCATTGGTATCAACAGACCAATATGAATTCCCAAACCTAGGCTTAATCAATTTGACTTTTGACAGGAACTGCAAAACCTCTTCTTTTTCTCCTTTAAACTTTTCCTCCAATTGACTTAATTGTTCCTTTGAAATCATTCCTTCCAACTTATTCCACTCCTCTTTTGTCATTTTCTGAAACTTCTTTTCCACCCGTTTAGGTCCCCTCCTTTTCTTTACGATTTCATGTTGTCCAAAAAGAGCCAAAAGCATTTCATTTGTAGGCAAGGTCTGTGTCTTTTCGATATCCCTTACAATTGCGATGAGGGCATTTATCCTTTTCCTCGTCTTTTCACCATCATCATTTATTTGTTTTGGGAATCTGCTTGTTAAAGAAATTCCATGCCACTCAAAAAAGTCCATGACCGCTTCCAATGTTTCAGAATAGGACTTCGTCATTTTCCTTGAAAATCGTCGGAACCTCTTTATAGTTCTATGGTGTAGTCGTATGGTTCCAAATCCGTCCATTTTCTCGTTTTTTCCTTGCAATTGTTACAATCCAAAGACCTATTTATGAGACTTCTATTGCCAATTGTTACAATTTGAATTTCTTTTTCTCTTTTTACTCTGTTTGTAAGATATTGATATTCAATGATTTATAAATAAATTATAAATCGTAACGTCGCTTTAGCGCGTTACCCTCTTGCTTTTCCGAATTTGACCGTTCCACTATCAAATCCAGAAAACATGAAATGCCTTTTCACTTTTCTAGATATCGTATTTCTTCAGTACTGGTTTTGGTTTCCATTTTTGCAATAAGGTTCTTCATGTCCTCCCCTACTTTTCTTTCCAAAACCCTTGCATAAATCTGGGTGGTGGTCAGTTTAGTATGTCCCAACATCTTGGATACAGTTTCAATGGGCACTCCATTCGACAAGGTCACTGTAGTGGCAAAGGTGTGCCTTGCAGTATGGAAGGTTATATGCTTATG
>JBCBCH010000326.1:0-3718 GCA_038530835.1 Bacteroidota bacterium
CACCAACTTCGGCTCCCATATTGCAAATGGTTCCTTTACCGGTACAAGACATGGATGTGGCACCTTCTCCAAAGTACTCTATGATAGCTCCAGTTCCTCCTTTTACGGTAAGAATATCGGCAACCTTCAGGATAACATCTTTTGGAGCGGTCCATCCGGAAAGTTTTCCTTTTAGTTTGACACCAATCAATTTTGGAAACTTCAATTCCCAGGCCATTCCAGCCATCACGTCTACGGCATCTGCTCCTCCTACACCAATGGCTACCATTCCCAAACCACCGGCATTTACCGTATGGGAATCAGTTCCAATCATCATTCCACCTGGAAAGGCATAGTTTTCAAGCACCACTTGGTGAATAATCCCTGCACCTGGTTTCCAGAAGCCAATTCCATATTTATTTGACACTGATTCCAAGAAATCGAAAACCTCGTTACTGGTTTCGTTGGCTCTTTTCAAATCCGCCTCCGCACCAACTTTAGCTTGAATAAGGTGGTCACAATGCACGGTTGTAGGCACTGCCACCTTGGGTTTACCTGCATGCATGAACTGTAACAAAGCCATCTGTGCGGTTGCATCTTGGCAAGCTACTCGGTCAGGTGCAAAATCTACGTAATCCTTACCTCTTGTATAGGTTTCGGAAGGTGTGCCTTCCCATAGATGGGAATAAAGAATTTTTTCGGCCAAAGTGAGTGGTTTCCCTACCAATTCACGTGCTTTTTCCACGCGTTCGCCCATGGTAGCATAAACCCCTTTAATCATCTCAATGTCAAATGCCATTATCGAATTGTATTTAGGATTAATGTAATTCCGTAAAATTACTAAAATACCTAGGATTTAAGAATTAGAATGGCCCTAAATAACTCGGAGCAATATGGACTACAGCAGTTCTTGAATGATTTTCTCTTCAGTAATACCCTCTGCTTCTGCTTTGTAGTTTTTTAAGATTCGATGCCTTAAAATGCCAGTGGCTACCGCCTGAATATCTTCAATATCTGGTGAAAACTTACCGTTGATAGCGGCGTTGGCCTTAGCACCTAAAACCAAATTTTGGGAAGCCCTGGGACCTGCACCCCAATCCACAAAGTTGTTGACGAATTCCAAACTCCCTTCCATACCGGGCCTGGTTTTAGTGACCAATTCCACCGCATACCGCACTACGTTGTCCGGTACGGGAATCCGTCGAATCAAGTGCTGTACTGCTAAAATCTCATCACTACTAAAGAGCGTATTCACCGCAGCAGTTTCGTCATTGGTGGTCACTTTTACGACTTGGATTTCTTCTTCTAGGGAAGGATAAGTCAATTCTATGGCAAACATGAACCGGTCCAGTTGGGCTTCAGGTAAAGGATAGGTTCCTTCTTGCTCAATTGGGTTTTGTGTGGCCAATACGAAATAGGGCTCATCCAATTTGAACTGTTTACCAGCAATGGTCACTGCACGCTCTTGCATGGCTTCCAATAACGCTGCTTGGGTTTTTGGAGGGGTACGATTGATTTCATCCGCCAAGATGATATTCCCAAAAACAGGGCCTTTGATAAACTTGAAATTCCGGTTTTGGTCCAAAACCTCACTCCCCAAAATATCGCTGGGCATCAAGTCCGGAGTAAACTGTATCCGCTTGAAATCAAGTCCCAAAGTTTTGGCTATCGTATTCACCATCAATGTCTTGGCCAAACCTGGAACGCCTACCAACAAGGAATGTCCGCCGGTATAAATGGAGAGTAAAATTTGCTCAATTACCTTCTCTTGACCGATAATAACCTTACTGATTTCAGTTTTGAGCGCTTGATGTTTTTGTACTAGATTTTCTACTGCGGTAACGTCAGACATGCTTATTCCTTTACCCAGTTGTTCGCGAAATCACATGTTCTGTTTTCCTCGTTCACGTGAATATAAGTATCGTCAATATGTTCATCCATCCATTCTTTGATGGCGTTGTATTGTTTTTCACGAAGTGCCAGTTCTTGAATCTTCAAATAATCCTTGGCAAAGTCCGCTTTATGCTCATCATATCGGTTGGAAATCTTCATAATCTTGAACTTTGGCGCTCCACCACGAGGGTCGTCCTCTTTAACGGGACGAGAAATCTCTTCATCCTTTAAGTTTCGAACTTGATTGTACAAAACAGGGTCCATTTTGGTCAATTCAAACCTGGAATCGAAGTTAATTGGGTTTCGAAGCAATCCGCCATCGAATTTGGTTTCCTTTTCATCAGAAAAATTCACTGCAGCCTCGGCAAAAGTGTATTTACCTTCCATCACATGCTTGCGAATGGTATCCAATTCTTGTGCGGCAGCAAGCAACGTGGCTTCGGGAATTTCCGGAATAATGAGAATATGGCGCAGATCTACCTCCTGACCTCGAATCTTTTCGATAAAGATGATATGGTATCCAAACTCGGTTTCAAAAGGTTCTGAGATTTCGCCTTCTTGAAGACTGAACGCTACATCCTTAAATTCTTTCACAAAAGGAGTTTCACGGGTCATACTGTAAAAACCACCCTTGGATTTCGACCCAGGGTCCTGTGAATATAAAATCGCTTTTACATTGAAACTGGCGTCATTCTCCACAACATCTTGTTTGATTTGCTTTAGGCGATTGATGACCTTAAGTTTTTCTTCTTGGGGAGCTTTGGGTTGTTTGACAATCTGTGCAATTTCCAATTCCGCTCCAAAAACAGGTCTCTCGTCCTCGGGAATCCTTCTAAAGAACTGTCGCACTTCCTCTGGAGTCACCTCAATTTCTTCAACGATTTTGCTTTGCATTTTTTCAGATAGCATGCGAAGTTTGTTGATTTCAAAAAGCTCGGTCCGGAAACTTTCGATATCTGGCTTTTTATAAAATTTCAAAACCTTGTCCATTGAACCTACCTGTGCTACCAATTGTTGTATTTGACGGTCACTTTGGGAATTCACTTGGTCGTCCGAGACTAGCAAACTATCCTGTACGGCCTGATGGGCGTACAATCGGTCTTCCATCAACTTGCCCAATAACCCACAACGTGTAATGTCCGCCGTGGAAGCACCTTGACTTTTTAAATCAATCAAGGTTTTGTCTATATCCGATTCTAGAATGACATAATCACCAATAACCGCAGCAACCCCATCCAACTTTACCCTTTTGGTAGCCTGGGTCGAATCATTGGCCATAGCCATATCTTCTTCTTGACCTTGGACGGAAACCGTCAAACCAAGCGCCAATACCATTACAACAAACTTCATCCTATTTCCCATATACCTCAAATTCATTTTCTTTTGTGGCTTCATCAATAATTTCGGTTTTCAGCTTTCTGATGTAGTCCAAACGTCTGCGATTCAATATCAATTGGCGAATCCTTGGCGCTACATATGCAAAAGGAGCTACATCATTCACCTCCAAAACATCGGTCACCTTGCCCAAATATACCGAAGTGGAGTCCCCCAACTCAAAAAATTGTGATTTTTTTAGATGCTCGTCTTCATTCAAGGCCGTAAGTGGCGGAATTTCTTCCCGAATTCGAGCAGTACTGACCCATACGGAATCATTAAAATGGATTTTACGGAACTGAATGGAAATGGAATCCAAATACCGTTTGTCCTGTTCCGTCCAATTGGAAATACGCTGATTTACTTCATCCTTGTCCAAAAACTGTTCGGGAAGCCCTACAAAACGCAACTGAACCAACTTTTCGCTCAATCTAAAGTTTTCTTTTTCCTGTTCATAATAGGTTTTCAATTG
>JBCBCH010000327.1:0-2421 GCA_038530835.1 Bacteroidota bacterium
GTAACCTTTTCACCCTCTTGGTTCTTGTAGGTTTCATTGGTAGCTATGGAAAACTTAGCGAGTTTACTCCCGTTTTCCAAAATAACCATTTCAGGGTCTGCCCCAAGATTCCCCAACAACTGCACCCTGTTTTTTAATGCGTTCATACGTCTATTTTAAGTTTACATTTGATTTCACAAGGTTTTTCACCTCGATTGAATGCAAACCTAATTTTGCAAGCACTCTCGAAACGGTTCATAATCATTTGCTTGCGTTTGTAAACGGATGTAATTGCTTGTAATAGGATATTCCCTTCGTACGATTTGCCTGATTTTTCCAATCATCGATGAAACACAGCAGTCAGCTAGAATTTATGGACACCTCCAACCCTTGACCTAATTTCACGGCAGAACACTATATGAAATGAAAAAGATTTTTCCCCTCTTTTTAGGGTTGTTTGCCTTTGGTGCGCTTTCGGCGCAATCCACTACTTCCGAGACTTACGGGAAACAGATAGCCCGCACCAAATTAGCGCTTTTCGAAAAAGACCTTTCCCCAACTTCCCAAGAAACAGATAGTCTCAAACAGAAATATGCCAACTATCGGTCTGAAGTATCATCTATGTTGGATACGCTTGAATTATCCGACCGAAAAAGGCAAAAGCTATTGTTGGAACTCCATCGGAACCCCTTTTCGGAAAAGGTTCAGAAAGTCGTTGCTTTAGTAGAAGAAAAATAGGTAGCGTTGGTTTTGGATTTGAGCTAATGCATCTCCAATGCTTCCAGCTCCTGTTCAGTAAACATTCTTGACTTTATCACAAAGCGCAATCCCAACGGAATTTCCAGTGAAAAACTGGAGCCTCTTCCCGTAACCACATCCATGGTCAACTGGGTATGTTTCCAATAATCAAACTGGTCTTTTGACATATAAAATTCGCAGTCCGCGACTTCACCCAACAAAACATCCGTATCATTTGTCATCAATTCCCCTTTGGGAAAACACATGGGAGAACTGCCATCACAGCAACCTCCGCTCTGATGAAACATGAGCGGGCCATGTTCTTCCTTTAAGGATTGAACGACCCGCTCTGCTGCTTCTGTTATTAAAACACGTTGTACCATTTTAGAAGAATCCTAGGGCATTCTTGTCATGGGAAATCAACATGTTTTTGGTTTGACGATAGTGGTTAAGCATCATCTTGTGGGTTTCCCGGCCAATTCCGGACTTTTTGTAGCCGCCAAAAGGCGCATGCGCTGGATACAAGTGATAGCAGTTGACCCAAACGCGTCCTGCCTGAACCGCTCTCGAAATCTGATAGGCTTGATGCGTATCTCGCGTCCAAACACCAGCACCCAGACCGTATAAGGTGTCGTTTGCGATTTCCAAGGCTTCCGCCTCATCCTTAAAAGTGGTAACACAGGCTACCGGACCAAAAATCTCTTCTTGGAACACCCGCATTTTGTTGTTTCCTTTTAATAAGGTAGGCTGAATGTAATAACCGCCTTCCAAACCTTCGTTATAGGCCGCTTCACCCCCGGTCAATACTTCGCAACCTTCATCTTTACCAATTGCGAGGTAGTTCAAAATCTTCTCATATTGGTCGTTTGACGCTTGTGCACCCATCATGGTCGTTGGGTCCAAGGGGTGACCTAGTTTAATGGCTTCAACTCGTTCGATTACGCGCTCAATGAACTTATCGTAGATACTTTCTTGAATCAAAATTCGGGATGGGCAAGTACAAACTTCTCCTTGGTTCAGTGCAAACATTGCCGCGCCTTCCAGACACTTGTCAAAGAATTCATCATCAGCATCCATGATGCTTTCAAAAAAGATGTTAGGACTTTTACCTCCCAACTCCAAGGTCACCGGGATGATATTTTTTGAGGCATATTGCATAATCAACTGCCCTGTTGTGGTCTCACCCGTGAAGGCAATTTTATTGATTCGCGAGCTTGAAGCTAGAGGTTTTCCCGCTTCGATACCAAAGCCATTCACTACATTCAGTACTCCTGCTGGTAGAATGCCTTCAATCAATTCCATTAAAATCATGATTCCGACCGGGGTTTGCTCTGCGGGTTTCAACACCACACAGTTACCTGCAGCCAAAGCAGGAGCTACCTTCCAAGTGGCCATCAATAATGGAAAGTTCCAAGGAATGATTTGACCAACAACACCTAAAGGTTCTTTCACGTTCATGCTGATAGTGTTTGAATCGAGTTCGCTTACACTGCCTTCCTCGGCGCGAATGACCCCCGCAAAATATCTAAAGTGGTCTACCGCAAGAGGTAAATCCGCAGCCATGGTTTCGCGGATGGCTTTTCCGTTATCCCAAGTTTCAGCGCGGGCCAATGCCTCGAGATTTTGCTCCATCACATCGGCAATCTTCAATAAGAGATTGCTACGTTCAGTTGCAGAACTGTTATTCCAAGCTGGTGCTGCTGC
>JBCBCH010000327.1:2431-3717 GCA_038530835.1 Bacteroidota bacterium
GCTGCGTCGATAGCCAAATCGATATCTTCTTTGGTAGAGCGCGCTACCTTGGTAAAGCTATTTCCGTCAACTGGAGAAATATTTTCAAAGTACTGTCCCTTCACTGGGGCAGTCCATTTTCCGCCAATATAATTGTCGTACTGGTTCTTAAATTGCGGCTTAACCAAAGCCTTGCTTTCCGTAGTGCTTACATTACTCATAGTACTTGTATTTAGTGGATTAGTTTCCTAGTAAATCATTCATCCACAAGGTAGTATGATTGGGCTGCCACTCTTTGAACGATTGTATCAATCCTATGAACAATCCTATACTATTTTATGTTTTTGATATAAAAAGCCTTATATTTTAATAGTATTGTCAAAATCTGTGTATGTATTCTGATATTTCGTTAAACAATGCCTTAAAATGAAGCCTGGAGATTCGTTTTATACCACTCGTAAACTTGTGGACCTTGTAGAAAACCAAACTTCATTTGAGCTAAAGGATTCTGCGCTTCACATTTTTGAAACCCATGCGAAAGCCGAACGGGTCGAGCTTCAATTTGGAACACCTGTTTTGGCAAGTATGTTCCAAGGGAAAAAAGTGATGCATTTGAGAGGTAAGGAGGCTTTTGATTTTCTTCCTGGGGAATCGCTGATTCTTCCGGCCAACGAAATCATGTGCATTGATTTTCCAGAAGCGCGAATGGATAATCCTACGCAATGTCTTGCCATGGAAATTGGAGAAGAACGAATTCTTCGGGTGATAGAGGTGATGAACGAACAAATGTCTCGCGCCGATGACAACGAATGGGGTTTGATGGACTACAATTTTCATTTTACCAACGACCCTGGCATTTATCAAATTTTGCAGCGCTTGGTGTATCTCTACACAGAAAACCATCCCTCCAAGGATTTCTTTGTTTCCAATATGGTCAACGAACTTATCGTTCGGATACTCCAAACCAATGCGCGAAAAACCTATGAAAAAGGCTCCCTTGCTTTAAAAAGCGGACAACGTTTTGCTTTTTTGGTGCATTACATTCGTCAAAACCTAGACCAAGACTTGACCATTGACGACTTGAGCGAAAAAGCCTGTATGAGCAAGAGTAATTTTTATAAAGTGTTCCGAAATGAATTTGGTATTTCACCCATAGATTTTATCAACCAAGAACGCATTGCCAAGGCGGTAGAGATGCTCAAACAACCTGAAACGAATCTCACAGAAATCTTCTTAGCCTGCGGGTTCCGAAATCGTTCCTATTTCAATCGAATGTTCAAACGGATAAAGGGCATCAGTCCGGTCGG
>JBCBCH010000328.1:0-3690 GCA_038530835.1 Bacteroidota bacterium
ATGGGGTCTTCTTTCTGTTGTATTATGTCATAGGATATCGAAAAAAGGTAGTTCGGGAGAATTTGGCGTTGGTGTTTCCGGATAAAGCCGTTTCGGAGCGCATTAGAATAGAAAAGGCATTTTTCAAGCACATGTGCGACATGTTTTTGGAAATGATAAAAACCATGGGGATTTCCAATGCGCAACTGCAAAAGCGCTTCACTTTTGAAAACTTGGAAGTGCTCCATAATTTGGAAGCACAGCAAAAATCTGTGATGCTAATGTTGCCCCACTACGCCAGCTGGGAATGGGCCATTTCCCTAGATGCACATGTAGCCTCAAAAGGATATGGTATTTATCAGGTTATTGCCAACAAATATTTTGACCAGTTGGTGCGAAGCATTCGTGAAAAATTTGGCACAACCTTAATAGGTACAGCAGTTACTCGGGGGACTATCGCCAAAAACAAACGCAATGGTGAGTTAAGCATGTACGGCATTTTAAGCGACCAATCCCCCATGCCCCAAAAAGCACAGCTTTGGACAGAATTCATGGACATTCGTGTACCTGTTCACACGGGGGCTGAAGCTATTTGTAGGAGTCATAATCTACCCGCCGTTTATCTAAAAGTGACCAAACAAGGTAGAGGGTATTATTCCGGAGTATTCCATGTACTCAGTGAAAATCCTAAAGAAGAAGAGGATTTCGCCATTACCAAAGCGTTTTTGCGAATGGTCGAAAAGTCCATTAAAGAAGTGCCTGAATTCTACTTTTGGACCCACAAAAGATGGAAACACCGTGATAAGAATCCAGAAGACTATTTACCTGTTACCCAAAAGAGTACTTAGCACTCTATGATAGCGATTCGCTCATTGCTTTAAGTTCCGAAATGAATCTATCAGCTAAATCTTCAGCCTCCTGCTGGGATTGGGCTTCCGTATAAATCCGAATAATAGGCTCGGTATTTGATTTGCGAAGGTGAACCCAGTTTTCCGCAAAATCAATTTTTACCCCATCGATAGTAGTAAGGTTTTCGTTCTTATATTTTTCAGCCATACCTTCCAAAATAGCATCTACATCCAAATCTGGCGTCAGTTGAATCTTCTTTTTCCCCATAAAATATTGTGGATAGGAAGCCTTTAGTTCAGCTACAGCAATATTCTTCTCGGCGAGCAACATCAAAAATAAGGCTGTGCCTACCAACGCATCACGTCCATAATGACTTTCAGGATAAATAATGCCACCATTCCCCTCTCCTCCAATAATAGCCTGCGTAGCTTTCATTTTTTTTATGACGTTGACCTCGCCCACCGCGGCAGCTTCATAACTTCCGCCATGTTTTTCTGTTACATCGCGTAGCGCTCTTGAGGAAGATAAATTGGAAACGGTGTTCCCTAATGTCTTGCCCAAAACATAGTCTGCACAGGCTACCAAAGTATATTCCTCCCCAAACATTTCACCTTCATTGCTAATAAAAGCCAATCGGTCCACATCAGGGTCTACCACAATGCCAAAATCTGCCTTTTCGGATACCACCTTGGCGCAGATATCCCCCAAATGTTCTTTTAAAGGTTCCGGGTTATGCGGAAAATGACCTGTTGGTTCGCAATACAATTCAACCACCTCCACTCCTAAAGCCTTTAAAAGTTTCGGGATGGCAATTCCACCCGTTGAGTTCACTCCATCTACGACCACTTTGAATTTCTTTCCTTGAATGGTATGGGCATCTACCAGGGGTAGTTTTAGTACTTCTTCCACATGAATATCAATATATCCATTATGTTGGGTTACGGTACCTAGAGTATCCACCGAAGTGAATTCAAAATCTTCTTTTTCGGCACATTCCAAAATACGCTGGCCATCGGCACCATCCAAAAATTCACCTTTTGAGTTCAATAGCTTCAAGGCATTCCATTGCTTGGGATTATGGCTTGCTGTTAAAATGATACCTCCATCCGCCCGTTCCAAGGGTACCGCAATCTCCACTGTGGGAGTCGTGGACAAACCCAAGTCAATCACATCAATACCCATCCCGATAATTGTGGATACTACCAAATCTTGAATCATTTGACCTGAGATTCTCGCATCCCGGCCAATAACGATTTTAGGGTTTTCCTTGTTGGATTCGCCCTTGAGCCATGTGCCATAGGCCGCTGCAAACTTAACTGCGTCAAGCGGGGTCAAGTTATCCCCAGGTGTGCCCCCAATGGTTCCACGAATTCCAGAAATGGATTTGATAAGCGTCATAAGACTTGTTATTTTTTTGCAAATATACAGGCCTTAAAGCGTTGACAGGTTTCTTCTTTGTAAATTTCAAATTCATTTTATTGCATCGAATATGAATTTTCTGGCCCATATCTATCTTTCCTTTGATGATGACATGATTACGCTGGGAAACTTCTTCGCTGACCATATTCGCGGAAACAAGTTCAAACACTTTCCCATTCAAATTCAAAGAGGTATCCTGCTACATCGTGAAATCGATACTTTCACAGACTCCCATCCTGTAGCGAAACAAAGCAGTAAAAGGCTTCACAAAAACTATAGCCACTACAGCCGGGTTATTGTAGATATTTACTATGACCATTTTTTGGCGAAGAACTGGTCGGATTACTCTGAAGTTCCTCTAAAGGAATATGTCGAAAACTTTTATCAGCTTTTGGAAAAACATTACGAATTGCTTCCGGTAGCTACCCAACGCATCATGCCTTACATGATGGCCGACAATTGGTTGTATCATTATGCTAACCTCGAAGGGATTTCGAGAGTCCTAAATGGTATGAATCGAAGGACCAATAATCGTTCGAAAATGAATTTTGCCATTGAAGACCTCAAAGAAAACTACGGCGATTTTGAAAATGAATTTCGATTGTTCTTTGAAGAATTGATTACCTTTTCGCGAGAAAAACTAGCCTTTTTATGCGAAAACTAACCCTCCTTGTCTTTCTATGCCTTTTTAATCTACACTGTAAAAAAACACCTCCTCCTACCGGTCTTGTTGCCGAAAAAGCCATGGTCGTTTCAGCACGTGAAGAAGCTTCAAAAATAGGTGCCGATATCATGAAAAAAGGCGGAAACGCCTTTGATGCAATGGTTGCGACGGAAATGGCCTTGGCCGTAGCTTACCCGTTTGCTGGAAACCTCGGTGGTGGTGGTTTCATGGTCTATCGCAAAGAAAACGGACAACTCGGAGGACTGGACTATCGGGAAAAAGCACCGCTTTCAGCACACAAGGATATGTATTTGGATTCTCTGGGCAATGTAATTCCTGAAATGAGCACGGTTGGCGCTACTGCCGTAGGCGTTCCGGGAACAGTAGCTGGAATTATCGAGGTACACCAAAAGTTTGGGTCGCTTCCCTTGGAAGAAATCTTGCAACCGGTAATAGCACTGGCCAAAAAAGGTGTAATCGTGACCAAAAAACAAGCGATTCGTTTAAAAAGCTATAAAGAGCGTTTCATCAACGTCAATGGCGACAGCACTAAATTTGCGCAACAATTTAAAGCGGGCGATACCATCTTCTACCCCGAATTGGCAAATACTTTGGTTCAAATCATGGAAAAAGGCCGTGATGGTTTTTACAAAGGCGAAGTCGCCCAAAAATTGAGCACTTTCATTCAGGACGAAGGCGGGTTTGTAACCCAAGAAGACCTGGCCGCTTATGAGGCGAAGTGGCGTCAACCCGTTGTCTTCCCATACAAAGACCTTAAA